>DALYGI010000296.1:0-5618 GCA_031971595.1 Prochlorotrichaceae cyanobacterium CTOTU29312 | reverse complement strand
AGCCAAGCTTAGTCAAACCTCCACTGAATGCGGAAGTCGGCATTTATTCTAAATCGATTCTGCCCCCCTGATTTGATGGAGAAGCGTTAATCCCTAAAAAATAGATTAAATAATGAGGATATTATGGGTGAAATCGATCGTACTGCTGCCGCCAAGCGCTTTGAAGATGCCCTGGAACAGTTTCAGGAAAGTTTAGACCTATCGGAAGCGGTGGAATTGGAGGCTTCCGAGTCCCTCGAATCGGTGGTTCAGCCCGAAAGTGTTCCCCTGGAAGCTAAACTGCTGCGGCGGCTCCGATCGCCCCAACGGGAGCAGCAACTCGCGGCCATGGCAGCAGCGATCGAGGATTTAGAAGCTTTTCTGAGCACTACCCCCCCCATCCCCAATGCCGCTAGACTCAGAATGCTGAGGGGGCACCCACAGGGATCTTTCAATCTAAAGCTAATCTAAAACTTAGGACACGAAACCAGGTTTCGGGCTAAACTAAAGTATAGGCTGGTCATAGCTTCGTAACACTTTGTAACGTAAAACTTTGTAACTGTAACGTAAAATTTTGTAACAGAATTCAAAGTAACGGAACTCACAGTATAAGCGTAAACAACGAAATCCTTTGTAAAACTTAGTAAATCTGTACACCCAGGAGAGTTAGGATCCTATGTCTGATTTGAACCGTGGCATTATGAAATTTCAAGGGGCAGACACCCCCAAAGCCATCACCATTTCCGCTATTTTGGTGCTGGGATCGATCGTTGGTCTAATTATTTGGGCCATGAGTTCGGCCTACGCTTTTTAACCTCTTAAACCTAAACCTTTCGGCTCTCAAAACCGTTCAAGTAGACTTCTGCCTCAGTGTACTAGATCCCCGGTTTCTGTTGGTTTTATTCAGAGATTGTTGGACTACGTTGGAGAAGAAACCGGGGATCAAAACGATCGCTTTTAGTCTTAGATCCCCGGTTTCTTCTCGATTTAAAGTCAAGATTGAACAACGAAGATTAGAGAAACTGGGGATCTCGGTGCAACACCAACCAGACCAAGGTAAGGCATTAGTCGCTTATAGGTTATCAAGTTTGCATTCCTTATAGAGAATCAATCTTCTTCAGGCAATCTATTTAACCCGCGTAACCCACCACACTTTACCATTCTGCTTCATTTTAATTTTAGGAAATAGGGATCCAGAGAGAGCGAGAATACATCGTTTCTGGGTCACCTCTAGGCTCGCTTGATTAATGGATATTCTATAGGTCTTAAAAAAGGCAGTGGCCAGATCTGTAAAATCAATATACTCTCCCGATCGAAGGCGGGAAGAATCCGCGAGTAGAGTATCTAACAGTGTAAGTAATTTTTCTTGGAAGTCTTCTATTTTACCGTTTGAATCATTGGTTTGTTCTGCTGTAGAACCTATAGTGGCTTGAGAAGCTACCCTAACAGGGTTTTCTCCAGAAGGAAAAGAAGTTTCAAAGAGCATGACATAAACCACCGAGGTTTCTTCCTTGACCTGATGGACGACAAAATGTTTGGGATAGTGCTTTAAGAAACTCAGTAAAGAATCATACTGCTCTCGACCTCTTAAATCCTCTTCAAAACGGTTTCCCTGTTCCTTGAGATAGGCTTCCCCTAGGTCTTCTAATAAAACCCAACTGTTGTTAGCGATCTTGCCCATAATCGTTTTAATCCGTTCCAGCAATTTAGGGATCGGCACTTGGGGTTTAATCGTCCAAGACTCAATGCCATCTAAACTTTTAACGTGAACATCAGAACCTATTTGATTTAATAAATAAGCGTGTAGCCCTAACTCGGTGGCCCGCATCGCTAAGGAAATAAAAATCTGATCATTGGAGCAAATAAACAAACAATTAACATCGGGGTAATGATCCTGAATGGAAGATCCAAAGATCATCATGCCCCCATCTGCCTTATCCTTACCACTAGGTAAATGGATGAGGAGGTAATGGCGCTCGTGGAGTAGGCGATCGTTGTTTTTATTTTTCCAATTGGCAAAGGCAATGCGATATAAAATTTTACAATTTGTCCGTTTTTCTAACTCTAATTCTGTCTCCCGATCGAGGCTAAGCTGATCCGCATCCAGCAGAATCATTGCTTTTAATTTGCCTGAGGGGTCAGATGGTTTCACCGGGGTAATATCTTTAACCGGGGTAGTCTCCAGGACGGGAGTAACATCAATAATTTGGCTGGGATCAGTCTGTAAGGTGGCCGGGCTGAGGGGCTGACTAACTTGAACAGTGGCAACAGGGGAAATAGGGGCACTAACTTCTGGATCCGGTTCTGGGGCGGATACCGTTTGTTCCAGAAAGGGACGATCTAAAACGGCTTTGATGGTACTGGCTAACTCAAAACTAGCGGAGGATTTCAGAAATTGCTCTGAAAACAGTTGCCCCATTAAGTATTCACTTTTTTTGAAAACCGTTGCCTCATCTTTACCCTTAATTAAATGACTAATACTATCTTTAAGATTGGCTAGGGATGGGATTTTATTCAACTTCTTGTGTGCTAATTCCGACCAACCGCTCTGTTCCCGTTGAGCCGTTAACACCTGAATAAAGGCTTCTGCAATCCGTTCAATTTTCTGATCTAACTCAGTCATACCTGTGGGCTCCAAGGGAGATTTGGGCAACATCCATCCCCGATCGCTCAGAACTTGGGACGATGGCGATAGTTAAACACCGATTCTACCAAACCGATCGCTATAAAATTCGTCAGCAGGGCCGATCGTCCATAGCTGATCCAGGGCAAAGGAATGCCGGTAACGGGGGCTAAACCAATATTCATGCCCACATTGACCACCACCTGAAAGACAATCATCGCCAACACGCCGATCGCTAGGAGGGATCCAAAATTATCCTTGGCATTTTGGGCAATAATCACCAGCCGTAAACATAGTAACCAATAGACAAACAGTAAGATTCCGGCCCCCACAAATCCCAGTTCCTCACCGATCGCTGAAAAGATAAAATCCGTATGTTGCTCAGGAATAAAGTTTAATTGGGTTTGGGTGCCTTGATATAAGCCCTGTCCCCAAAATTGCCCCGATCCGATGGCAATGCGAGATTGAATTAAGTGGTATCCGCCCCCCAGGGGATCCTTGCTGGGATCTAAAAAGAGAACCAAACGATCGCGTTGATAATCCCTTAACAAATTCAACCAAAACCAATTCCCCAAGCCCCCACAGACCAAATTGCCAATTAACGTAAACAAGGGGGCAATGGGCCACTGGGGCAGACTAATATAGGTCACCACCACAATCAGCACGAGCCACATAAACCAGGCGGGCAGCCAGACCCCAAATAAAATGGCAGAAATCAACGGCGAGAGCATCAGCACCAGCCAGCCCCAGTGCGCCTCCGCCCAGTAGAGCATCACCAGGGTAATGGCCCCAAACACCAGGGACGTGCCCAAATCCGGCTGAAGAAACACCAAAGCCCAGGGCACAAAGATAATCAACAAAGTACGAAAGACCGCCCCTAAGGTGGACGCAGTGGTGACGCTGAGATTGGCCGCCAAGACAATAATGGCCCCCACCTTGGCAAACTCCGAGGGTTGCACATGAAACCCGCCAATACTAATCCAGCGCTGGGCTCCTAGGGCCGAAGTTCCAACGAAACGCACCGCCAGCAAGGATCCACAGATGATGCCGTAAATCCACCATTGCCAGCGCAAAAGGTGTTCGTAGCGCATCCGAGCCAGGGCAAAGGTACCCACTAAACTGATCCCCCCCATCAGCCAATGTTGCCACCAATCCGTCCAGCCAAAATTTAACTCGGTGCTGCGGATCATAATGCCCGCAAATCCGGTAAGTCCCACGGTGATCAGCAGCAGAAACCAGTCCATTTCTTGCCAGGGGGCAATCCAGGTGCGCCAAAGGGAGGTTTTGCGAGAACGTTTAATATTAACCACGGCTGTTCTTTAGGGATCGGACGTTTCTGTTTGGAATAGGGTAGATTTTACTTGATACTTGAGACTTGAGGGGTGCATAGAGTTTAGTTCATGCTGATTCCGTTCACTTTATTCCAGATCCCGTATTCCATATCGTGAGGTTCATTATGCGACCGATCTTTGCTGCTGGCTTAAAGGCCGGGTTGGGGTTAACGATCGCCACGGCGGTTTAAGTGGAGCCTGCTTTTTCTCTAGGTCAACTGCTGAGGGTGCCGGGGGGACAGGTCACGGCTCAGACCCTAGCCCAAACCACGACCCTGAGCGATCTTCAGGGCTATTGGGGACAGGCCTATGTGGAAGCCTTAGCCCAGCGCAGTTACATTGGCGGGTTTCCCGATGGTACCTTCCGCCCCAATACGTTTATTACCCGTGCCCAGTTTGCAGCAATCGCCGCTAAAGCGCTGAATTTACCCGCTGCGGGCAGTAGTCGCATTTTTGTGGATGTGCCGGGTAATTTCTGGGCCGCCGGAGCGATCGCAGCGGTGAGTAATGCGGGCTTAGTGGGGGGCTTTCCCGATGGCACCTTTCGCCCAGACGATCGCATCACCCGCGCCCAAGCTCTCGTGATTCTGACCAAAGCCCTGAGAACCAGCAACCCCGATCTGGCGGGACTGAACTCCTACACCGATGTAGCGGCGGTTCCCGACTGGGCGAAGGATAGTCTTGCCCGGGCCGCCAATGCGGGCATTATCGTCAACTTTCCCAGTGCCAACCTGATCGAACCGAATCGGGTGAGTACGCGGGGAGAGGTTGCAGCCCTGATGTACCAAACCCTGTATCAGTTAGGCATTGGCAGTTTACCCCCCTTAAGCATTGGTTTGGTGGGTGCGCCGCCCCCGGTGGGACAAACCCCTCAAGTGCCAGCCCCCGTATCCCTGAGCATTACGGAAATTTCCGTGAGTGCCAATCGAGACATTTTAGGGGCTGGGGAAGAAATTAGAATTCGAGCGGTGGGCACTCCCCAAGCCCAGGGCAGTTTTACCATTGAAGGTATTGCCCAAGATTTACCCCTCACCGAGCAAAGTTCCGGGGTGTATGTGGGTGCCTACACCGTGCGCCGTAGCGATAACCAAGCCCAAGCTCGGATTTCCGCCAAGTTGAGTATGACCGGAGCGCAGCCCGTCATCCAGGAATTGAATCGACGCTTAACCCTAGATGCCCAAGGGCCAGAGATTCAGCAACGGGTTCCCGCCAATCTGGCCCTCATTCCCAATCGCCAACCGGACATTTCCGCCACCCTCTCCGATGGGTTGGGCTCTGGGGTGAACCCTAGTTCCGTGCGGTTATTGGTGGGCGGCCAGGACGTAACCGCCCAATCGACCATTACCCCCAACTTTATTGCCTATCGTCCCTCCCAAGCCTTCAGCGGCGATCGGATTAACGTGGAACTGCAAGCAGCAGATCTGGTGGGCAATGCCACTAGCACCACTTGGACTTTTGGCTTTGGGACTGGCACTCCCAACCAACCCACCACATTACTCTTTCCCCAGTTAACCAACGTGACGAACAATGCTTCGATCGCTTTGCCACTGGATATTGTGGGACTCACCGCACCCAACGCCAGGGTAGAAGTGAAGATCGATGCCTTTACCAGCTTGGCGGGCATTATTGGCGTTTCCCAGCCGATCGTCAACAGTCAAGTACAGGCCGATAGCAACGGTCAATTT
>DALYGI010000295.1:0-5655 GCA_031971595.1 Prochlorotrichaceae cyanobacterium CTOTU29312 | reverse complement strand
TCTCTTTGTGGTGACATTCCAGGTTATAAAGTTTGCATTCCTTAAGACCTTGGGGTTTATTGAAATTATTGGGGTCTATTGGGATTCTCAGTGGCGACCTGTAAACTTTGAGGTAATGGTTCTGGCTGTAACAGAGGATATTCCTGCTTTTCAATCAATTCTTTTAAACGATCGACTCGTTTTTGAGGGGCGGGGTGGGTGGCTAAAAAGTCAAAATTAGCCCCTGTTTCTTGACTCAGATCGGCAAAAAAGTCCGTTGCCCCGGCCGCGTGACCATAGGTTTTAACTAATAAATCTAACCCAAAGCTATCGGCTTGAGATTCTTGGGCTTGGGAATATTGCGATCGACTAAAGGTTTCAATACCAGAAATAGCGATCGATCCTAGGGAGCCAATATCACCAAAGAGGGATGCAAAAACAATTTGAATGAGAATACCGCGCCCTAAACTTCGTAAATGATCCCGATGGGCAAAATGCCCTAGCTCATGGCCTAAAACCATCATTAATTCATTTTCGGAGTTCATCTTTGCCAGCAAACCCTCATAAATAATGATGCGATCGCCAGGGATAGCTAAAGCGTTGACCGTTTCCTCAGGAATATACAACACCTGGTAATCTCGCCGGTCTGCTGAATGCGGCGGTAACTGAGCTTCTAAACGATCGAGCAGTTGATTGAGGGTGTCCTGAGTGGGGGAGGGTTGAGCCTGAGCTTCAAATAAGGGCACAGCGATCGTCCCTAGCTGTTTTTCCACCGCTGGGGGAATCCACCACACCAATTGATTGGCCAAGGCATTAATCCCCCACAGGAGGAGCAAAATGCCTACTAAAAAGCCCCCCGCAAGACCCAAAACTTGGCTATTTCGAGTGGGTTCATTGCGATCGCTGGAGACAGCAGCGGTTCCAGGGGGCAGTTCTGTAGGCATGATGACAAACGCTCAAGGTTTTCAGAAACCGATTAGGGATTTTTCAATTTTAACCTAGAGTTTGCGGCCCAACTCACGGTAACCCGTCCTACTGGGTTGACTCTACCCAGATTAAAGCTGGATTAACTGGATTAAAGCTGATCAATTTCAGCCCGCAACTTGGCTAGTTCATCATCCACATCCGCGCCACTTGCCGCAGGTAAAGAGGCCGCAGGCTTAGACGTTCCCCCCAGCATTTGCGCTTTCAGACTCGCCAATTCATCATCAACATTACTCCCCGCTTCCAAGGCGTAAAATTGACTTTCTAAATCGGCACCGCCCAACTCCACCGCTGCTTGGGAACGAGCCTCTAGCTCTAGCACTTTTTCCTCCATCCGCTCAAACGCAGCCATGGCACTACTGGTATTCATGCTGCTAACTGTGCTAGACAATTGCTCCTGCACCTTGGCGGCTTGGGCCCTCGCCTTGAGCATATTCTTCTTGGTTTTAGCCTCAGAAATCTTACCCTCAATGGCAATTAGGTTGCGCTTCAGAGTATCCACCTGAGCCGTTTGCTGATCCAGTTGTTGTTTTAAGCTAGCAGCGGTTTCCGCATAGCCTTTTTTCCGCTGAAGGGCCTGGCGGGCGAGATCTTCATCACCCTTCTGCAAAGCCAATTGAGCCCGCCGTTGCCAATCGTTGGCGGCAGTCGAATTTTGGTTGTACTGAGCTTCTGTCTTTTTCTGAGCCGCAATAGCACCAGCCACCGCTGTACGCAGTTGGACAATATCCTCCTGCATATCAATAATGGCTTGCTCTAGGATCTTTTCGGGATCCTCCGCCTTGCTCACCATGTCGTTAACGTTAGCGCGAACCACTCGATTGATGCGTTCAAATAATCCCATGACCGTCTGCTTCCTTAATGGCTGCTATTGTCCGTGCATTTTGCTTCAGTTTACCCTACCCTGCGGCCGATCGTCTCACTTCATCGTTGCCACTTCAGCCTCAAATTACGATCGTGGCTGTTTTAAGGTTCTTAGGGATTAAGGGAGGTCGAGCCAGAGGTTAAGGACTACAGCCCCCGGCCCCGATGCGGGACTCACAGGTTTCCTGCTCCGTTTGATCTAAATCTGTCCACTCCACATCCCGACGCAACACCAGCCCATTGTGCCCCACCAGAAAGCGGGGTAGGGTTTGATGCTCAATAAGATCCAGGGTTTCCAGATTGTAGGTGCTGTAGGTCGTCCGATCGGCATCCTCAAAGGCAATATCCACCACGGTAATCGCCTTGAGGGGAGGTTGATCGCCTTCAATGAGTGCGCGGGGGCCAGAGCCTAGAATGCCCGTATGCAGCAGTTGCAGATCTCCCCGATGGCCTGGATAGTAGGCGTGTTGATGGCCGCTGATGTAGGTGTGAACGTCGTACTGCTCCAGCAGAGCCCGCAGTCCATCCGCGTCGTCTAGCACTTCTCCTGGCTGATCCCGGCCCTTGGCAATGCCATAGAGGGGCAAATGTCCTAATACAATCCGCATCTGAGCCTGTTGAGCCCGATCGCTTCCGAGGGCTTTTTCGACCCAATCCAACTTTTCGGGGGGAATCATGGCGGTGGATCCATCCCAGACTAGAAAAAAGATCCCCTGGTGCTCAAAGGTGTAATAAAAGGGAAACTCAAAACGATCGACGAAGGTAATCCCCGGATCGTGAGCCGG
Organism: Prochlorotrichaceae cyanobacterium CTOTU29312; assembly: GCA_031971595.1. GTDB lineage: Bacteria > Cyanobacteriota > Cyanobacteriia > Prochlorotrichales > Prochlorotrichaceae > JBEAPM01. The sequence continues at coordinate 3,043 of DALYGI010000295.1, read as the reverse complement.
GTTATGCCAATATTCCTTGGCTAAATCTCGCTCTTGGGCGAAGGCAAAATTTCCCTGACTGGTTTGGACTGCGGACGCATCATGATTGCCGATCGTGAAGCCAAAGGGAACCTGATAGCGCCGCAACACCCCAGACACCCGATCGTCAAAGGCTGACCACATGGCCCGAATTTCGGCGGCGGTCAAACTAGCCTGTTGTCCGGCCACCATATCCCCCCCACACACCACCAAATCCGGTTGCCAAAAGGGAACTAACGCCAGACCTTTATCCACCTCTGGATCGTAGTCCGTGGAGCCATAGGCTGAGTTGAGATCGCTAATGACCACTAGCCGCACATCGCCCCTGGGGGGATCAAACAAAGGACGATCGCCTAACTGGGAGAGAATGGCTTGGGTTTCAGGGGGGAGGGGAGTTTCTGGAGCCTGAAGTCCAGTCTGAGCTTGAGCAGTCTGAGCCTGGGCGCTCTGAACTTGGAGTGTATTACCGGGAATACTCCGAGACAGGGAAGGAGAAGACTTTGTGACAGCACTTGTGGCGGCATTTGCGATCGTTCCGCACCGCAGGACACCAGGGTTGATAGGAGGGTTGACAGACCCGCAGCGATCGTAAACGTAGACCAGGTAGACCAGGAAAACCGCAAATTCATAACCAGACTGCCTTTACAGAATCTACATAATTGTACCCTAGTCCCAATTCTTTAAAAATACGGGAGCCCTTGTAAAATCAGGCTTTTTGAGGTTAACCTCACGCTTCGCCCCTCCGCCCCAACTTTAAGGTTTTGGTAAAGACCCCTCTAGGGAGAGGAACTTTTTTCGATCGTCCTTTAAGGTTGAGTTTAGATTCATCAGATTTTTAGTCATCAGATTTTATTCATCAGATTCATCAGCTTCGTTCTGAAGTTTAGTTTAGGGTGCTTCGTACATTAGCCGTCCCAGAAACGATCGGGAGTTCTAGCCTGCTAGGGTGCTTCGATTATTTTCCTGGACGTGCCATTTCCACTGTCCCCGCAAAGGCTCACTATGACTGTACCAATCCCTTTCACCTATCCCACCCAAACCTTGGGTCAAACGCCAGAACAACCTGAGAACTTGACCCACGAATTAAGTCAACAGACATTAACCTATACCAAATTAACCTATACCAACGTCCTAGAGGATCTCGTAGAAGCGGAAGTTAATCGCCAGATCAAGGCTCTGCCCCTGGAAATTCGTCGATTCGTGCGCCCTATTGAAGTGATGACCTATGCCTTAAATCGGCTGCAACCCCTCTATGCCTGTAGCGAAGCCGGGGTCAAAGCCCAACGTGAAAAAGCAAGGGCGCTGTATGGGCAAGAGATTGCTCAGGTGGTTACGTGGGGAATTCGAGCCGTTCAAAAGGATCCCCTCCGCCGCTTTCATCCCCTCAAAAAGGCCCCTGCGATCACCCCCCAGGAATTAGCAGCCCTAGAGTCCATCCGATCGTTGCTGCAAGATCCCAGCATTACCAAGGAAACGACTACATTCCTCCCTGGAAGCGAAAAGAATCCGGGGGTTGACCCAGAAAGGTTCTGGCTATACGGCCCAACCGGATCCATTCTTGGACAATCCCTACTTAACCGAATCCCCAGACCCTACCGCGTCTAACACTGCCCCCGCCTTATCCTGGAAAGACTATAAAAATCGCCGCTCCCTCAGCGAACGGAAAAATCTTCACCTCCAGCGATCGACCACAGGCGCGGCGGGAAGTCTTCGTCTCAGCGGTTGATCTTCAGGAATTTAGGGGTGAATTTCTAACCGACTTCTGACAAGAATGCGGTCTGCCAATGCCGTTTCCGTGTATCCTAGAGTACGCTGTCTTCTGGTCTTCTAGCGCTTCTCCGAATTCCTATGTCTCAAGTTACCTTGCAAGAACGGGTGGTTCCCGAGTATCAAGCTTCTCCGACGGAAGTTTCCCGCGAAGAGGGGCTCAGACTTTATGAGGATATGGTGTTAGGGCGTTTCTTTGAAGACAAATGCGCCGAGATGTACTACCGGGGCAAAATGTTTGGTTTTGTCCACCTCTACAACGGTCAAGAGGCAATTTCCACGGGGGTCATCAAGTCCATGCGATCGGATGATTACGTGGGCAGTACCTACCGGGATCACGTTCATGCCCTGAGTGTGGGGGTGCCGGCCCGCAATGTCATGGCGGAGTTATTTGGCAAGGAGACCGGCTGTAGCAAAGGCCGAGGCGGCTCCATGCACCTCTTTTCCGCCGAGCATAATCTCCTAGGGGGCTTTGCCTTTATTGGGGAGGGCATTCCCGTGGCCTTGGGGGCTGCTTTTCAGGCCCGCTATCGCCGGGAAGTGATGCAAGATAGCCAGTCCGATCGGGTTTCCGCTTCTTTCTTTGGGGATGGCACTAGCAATAATGGTCAGTTTTACGAGTGCTTAAACATGGCTGCGCTGTGGAAACTGCCTATTTTATTTGTCGTAGAAAATAATAAATGGGCCATCGGCATGGCCCACGATCGGGCCACCTCTGTACCGGAAATTTATAAAAAGGGCGAGGCCTTTGGTTTACCGGGTTATGAAGTAGATGGCATGGACGTTTTAGCAGTGCGGGCTGTAGCCAAAAAAGCGATCGAGCGGGCTAGGGCAGGGGAAGGCCCCACCCTCATTGAATGTTTAACCTATCGATTCCGGGGGCACTCCCTCGCAGATCCCGATGAATTACGATCGAAGCAGGAAAAAGAATTTTGGTTAGCCAAAGATCCCCTCAAGCGCCTAGCCAAACACCTGACCACCTATAACCTGGCTACCCCAGAAGAACTCAAAGCGATCGAAAAGAAAATTGACGCTGTAATCGAAGAAGCGGTTACCTTTGCCTTAGAAAGTCCTGAACCCAAGCCCCAGGATCTCTATCGTTATATCTTTGCAGAAGAAGAAAACCATTAGGCATTCACAACGCTTAGCAACGCAGACTTTATAGCCTGGGATTTTAAGTAGTACAGGCTAAATAACGGGATCCATCAATGACGGCAGAATAGGGCTTTCAGCCGATTTAAAGCGCCCATTACTTTGT
>DALYGI010000294.1:0-5662 GCA_031971595.1 Prochlorotrichaceae cyanobacterium CTOTU29312 | reverse complement strand
AGACCAACCCTAAAAAAGCCGCCCCGATCGCCGGGATGGCCGCCGTCGTTCCCTCACTAATGGCCCGGCTAACCACCGCAATGAGCCCCGCACTACTGATCCCGCTCACAGCCCCGGCCAGAAGGGCAATGGCAACCATCTGCCAGGAGGATTGAAGCAAAAAAGTAAAGAGTTTCATGGGCGGTGGTAAAGACCTGAGGGCAGCAAGATCCAGCACGATCGGTACAGATAGTGTAGAGGGTTATATTGCCTTTTCCGCATCTGGGGTTAAAGATTGTGGAGTGGAGGAGTATGGAGTAGAGGAGTAGGGAGTGGAGGAGTAGGGGAGTGGTTAGTGGTTCGTGGTTAGTTCTCAGAGTTGAGTTTTGAGCTAGAGAGAGGACGATCGCAAAAACCACCCATCCCCATTCCCTACGCCCCATTCTCAATTCTCAATTCTCAATTCTCAATTCTCAATTCTCAATTCCTACCTCACCATCTCCTCCGCCCGCGTCAGAATAAATAAACTTCCTTCGCCCCCCCGGCCAATGCGTAGATCCTCATCCAAATAGGTTACGTTTAGGTACGGTTGTCTTCCCGCTGGATTGCGAGCATCAAAGTTTTTCCAGGGCTGATCACTGGAGGGCGTAAAGCCGAAAATTCTTTCAATAAAAATCGATCGTTTCTGAAAAAAAACATCAATGCGACGATCGGGTAAGCCATCTCCCCCGGAAGGAGCCACCTTAAATTCTGCGGTCACATTGACGTAACCCGCTAAACGGGCCAGTTTTTGATGACAAAAGGCTTGGTTCAAAAAACTACCGGAAGGGACATCAATCACCTGATAGACGCTATCCAGTTCAAAACCTAGGGGTAAGCGGGTGAGACTGCGAATTTCCCGTGCATTGGCATAGAGTAACTTCCAAATTCCTTGTAACAGGTTGGGACTATAAAATAAGGGACGGGGAAAGGGATTTTTTTGCTCAAGATCAGAAGTTAAGTTTTGAATGTCTTGATTCGCCCCATCTTCAATTTTATTATCGGTCACTGGGGTATTATCGGCAATTCGATGTTTTGCGTGTTGCGCGGCGATCGTTTCTATTAATTTTTGTTTGAGAATTAGACGATTTGACATAGAGCTTAGGGGCGTAAATTTCAATTTTAGAGATAAAAAGATTTTAGCACGATGGGGTAGACCAGAGATTGGCCAAAGTCCTGAGGCTTTAGCCTCAACCTTTAGCCTCAATCTTCTGGGATCCCCTTGGATCCTTAACCCTGGCTGAAATTCTTGGTGAGAGCATTGTAATTTGTGATACATCCTATGCCTGTGCGATGAGGAACAATAGGGTGGCTTCTTAAGATAGGTCTGATATAGGTCTGGGTTGCCCTGGCTCTATCCATTGCTGTTTTTACGAGTAGGAGATACACCATAAACAAACGTAGATACAAACTATAGAAAAGTCAAAGATTAGTCTATTTTTTAGTATTTCCTGAGCCTGGGATTGAATCAAGTTTTTCGTGGTGTCTGGGCTATCAACCTGCTTTTTTATCCAAACCTTCTAGTTGTTCCATCATTTTGAAGGGTATTTGAATGAAGTCTTCTCACTCTCGCATCGGTATCATTGGCGCTGGCCCCTCCGGGACTTATCTAGCTGGCTTGCTCATTCGCCAGGGGTTTCAGGTGGATCTCTTTGAACGTAGTCCTCAGCCCCGTGCAGAAGGCTGTGGCATTTTAGTGGTACAGCCCGGCATGATGGCCCTTCAGAAAGGTAGCCCGGAGATTTGCGATCGTCTTTTGCAACGGGGGGAAGCGGTAACCAACTTTGAGTTTCGGAATTTATTAGGGGGCAAGATTAATTCCGAATCGATCGCCTATGGGGAGGGAGAACTGCCGGGGATGCTATTGCACCGGAAGGTGATTCTCGAAGTTTTATTAGAAGCCGTGCCCCCGGAATGTTTGCACTGTAACGCCGACCTCCAAACCGTGACCCAAACTGCCGACGGGGTAAGCGCCCAATTTAAGGATGGCCGTCAATGGCAAGGGGATCTCCTCGTGGGGGCGGATGGCATTATTTCTAAAACCAGGGAGGCGGTGGTGCCAGGGGTCAAACCCTTTTATTTAGGGGATGTGGTGTGGCGGGGGATCACCACCGATCGTTCCTTTTGTCTGGAAGGCAATTTTATTGTGTATGTGCGGGGCCGGGGGATTTATGCCAGTTTCTTCCACCTCGGAAACGATCGTACCCACTGGGGCTTTTTTGTGGAACGAGAGCAGGGAGAAAACGATCGGGGGAAACTACGGCCCCAAGACGTGACCCTACCCAGGGAGGAACTGGCCAAACTTCCCAGCAATGCCCAGGATCTCATCGCCTCCACCCCTGCTGATCAGATCATTTGTCACTACTCCTACGACATCGATCCCCTGCCCAAACTGTATCAGGGGCGAGTGGTACTCATTGGGGATGCAGGCCACGCCAAAAGTTCCACCCGCGCACGGGGCATGACCTCCGGATGGGAAGATGGCCTGATCCTAACCCGCCACCTCACCACCGCCGTTGATATTCCCCACGCCTTAGCCGCCTTTCAGCAAGAACGGCTGCCCGTAGTCCATGAATATCAGCGCAGCAGCCGAGAGCAGAGCTTACGGATTGGCCGTCGTTACAAGCGCGTTGCTTAGGGGATAGGGAATAGGGGACAGGGAACGGTTTTGAGTTTTGAGTTTTGAGTTTTGAGGTATTGCGGTTTGACTTTCCACTGGTCACTTGCCACTGCTCGCTTTCCACTGGCCACTGCTCGAAAAAGGCATTTGAAAAAAAAGATTTGAGAAAACCTTGGGAAGTCGATAAACTCATGGCAGTGGTTTCCTGACATTCTACGTTCTCTCTATTGCAGCACTCCTAATTATGTCTCCAGCCCCAACGATCGTTAGCCAACATTTATGCTTCGGGGGAAAAGTTACCTTTTATAAGCATTCCTCCAGAACCTGTGACATAGAGATGCGGTTTTCTGTGTATCAACCCCCCATTGATAAATCGGAAAATAAGTCGGAAGCGGTGCCGGTGTTGTATTTCCTGTCGGGGCTGACCTGCACAGAGGAAAATTTTATGGTAAAGGCGGGGGCGCAGCGGTATGCGGCGGAGCATGGCTTGATGTTGGTCGTCCCGGATACTAGTCCACGGGATACGGGCATTCCTGGGGAAGCGGAGGACTGGAGCGTGGGCAGTGGGGCCGGGTTTTATGTGGATGCCACCCAAGAGCCCTGGAAGGAACATTACCAACTGTATAGTTATGTGGCGGAAGAACTCCCGGCTCTGATTGTGGAGCATTTCCCCGCCCGGCCCGATCGTCAAGGGATTTTTGGCCATTCCATGGGAGGCCATGGGGCCTTGGTGTGCGCCTTTCGCAATCCCGATCGCTTTCGATCGGTGTCAGCCTTTGCCCCCATTGCGGCGGCCAGTCAATCCCCTTGGGGACAAAAGGCTTTTAGTTGCTACCTAGGAGAAGATTCTGAAACCTGGAAAGCCTACGATGCCACGGAATTAATCAGCAAAATGCCCTACAACCGTCCCATTTTGATTGACCAAGGCACCGCCGATCCCTTTCTGGAAAAAGGACAACTTCTGCCGGAACAATTTGAACAGGCCTGTACCAAAGTGGGCCAGCCCCTCACCCTGCGGCGGCAAACGGGCTACGACCACGGCTACTACTTCATTTCTACCTTCATGGAAGATCACATTCGCCACCACGCCGCCACCCTCTGCCGATAACCCCCTAAAAACCTATGCTAGCAAGAGTTTGGAGTGCTGCGCTCCTGGGAATCGATGCCATTAAAGTCGGGGTAGAAGTAGATGTGGCCAACGGCTTACCCGCGATCGTGGTGGTGGGGTTGCCGGATACGGCGGTGCAGGAATCCCGGGAGCGGGTCAAAGCGGCCCTCAAAAATGCGGGCTATGCGTTCCCCATGCGGCGGGTGGTGATTAATTTAACCCCGGCGGATCTGCGGAAGGAAGGCCCCAGTTTTGATTTACCCATTAGCGTGGGAATCCTCGCCGCCTCCGAGCAGGTTCACCCGGAAATCCTCGATCGTTATTTACTCCTAGGAGAATTGTCCCTGGATGGCAGCTTAAGGGCGATCGCTGGGGTGTTGCCCATTGCCGCCACCGCGAGGGAGTTGGGCTTAGAAGGAATTATTGTGCCCTGGGATAATGCCCAGGAAGCAGCCCTAGTGGCAGGTCTCAAGGTTTTTGGGTTTAAACATATTGCCGATGTGGCCAACTTCCTCAACAATCCCGATCGTTATGAACCCGTCACCCTACCCGACCGGGAAGCCCTGCTCACCCCCCATTATCAAGGCTTAGACCTGCGGGACGTGAAGGGCCAGTACCATGCCCGCCGAGCCCTGGAAATTGCAGCAGCGGGAGGTCATAACCTGATTTTTGTGGGGCCGCCAGGGAGTGGTAAAACCATGCTCGCCCGACGATTGCCCAGCATTTTGCCCCCCCTCGCCTTTCAGGAAGCCCTAGAAGTGACCCGCATTCACTCCGTAGCCGGGTTGCTCAAAGAACGGGGCAGCCTCGTCACCGATCGTCCCTTCCGCAGTCCGCACCATTCCGCCTCTGGCCCTTCCCTGGTGGGTGGGGGCAGCTATCCCCGACCGGGGGAAATTTCTTTGGCCCATCGTGGTGTACTTTTTCTGGACGAACTCACCGAGTTTAAGCGGGACGTACTGGAATTTTTACGCCAGCCCCTGGAAGACGGCTACGTGAGCATTTCCCGCACCCGACAATCCGTGGATTTTCCGGCTCAGTTTACCTTGGTGGCCAGCACCAACCCCTGCGCCTGTGGCTATTTTGGCGATCCCATTCAGCCCTGTACCTGCACCCCCCGCCAGCGGGAAAGCTACTGGGGCAAGCTCTCCGGCCCCTTGATGGATCGCATTGATCTACAGGTGGCGGTGAATCGGTTAAAACCGGAGGAAATTACCCAGCAAAGCGAAGGGGAATCCTCAGGACAAATCCGCGATCGGGTTAGGGAAGCCAGAGCGCTAGCCAATCAACGGTTTGAGGGTGAGAAAATCCAATGCAACGCGGAAATGCAAAGCCGTCACCTGCGCCGCTGGTGCGTTTTGGATGACAGTAGCCGTCAGGTTTTAGAAGGGGCCATTCGGAAACTGGGACTATCCGCCAGAGCCACCGATCGCATTCTCAAAGTGTCCAGAACGATCGCGGATTTACAGCAGTCCGTGAATATCCAAGTCAGTCATTTGGCAGAAGCGATTCAGTACCGCACGATCGATCGAATGCAGTAAGCGCTTAAGGCTTTGGCGGATGAATTTGCCCATAAATACGGTAGAGCAACGCCTCCAAATACATCCCAGTTTACAAAATTGGAGGTCGGCTCAATAATATCGCCGGGGATTTTGCCTGTATCTTTTGCGGAGCCAAAGGCATTGATGTCATCATCGCAAATACTCCTTAATCATTAATTTGGGTTCTTTTATGCCTCGTTGGTTTTGCCGCAAGACTCGTAACAAGCGATTAACTAGCCTTGATTGGGTTATGAAATACTCATGTAAAAACTGTCCTACTGCCACAAAATTTTCTGGATCCTTGAAAAGTATAATACCTTCATGATTTATGCCAGAGCGATGTAAAATCAAAAAATCACGGCGATTGCAGGTTAA
>DALYGI010000293.1:0-5677 GCA_031971595.1 Prochlorotrichaceae cyanobacterium CTOTU29312 | reverse complement strand
ATCGCTTCGGGCACCGGCACAGGATGCGGAGTTGATGGCCCGGCGCTTAGAGCAGTTCTGGAAGGTGATCCGCTTGCCGGAGGTAACCCTCAGCAATGGTCAGCGCCAGATCACCAGTAACAAAGGACGAGTTACAAGGGGCGATCGAAAACCTGTTTTACCCCAAGACGGAGCGCAATATTCCCGATGCGGCGCTGCTGTACTTTTCTGGGCATGGAGTACGGCAAGAGGGGCGAAGAACCAAAGGATTTTTAGCGACGAGTGATGTGGATTTTCAGAACAATTGGGGCTATTCCTTAAAAGATTTACGGGAACTGCTTGAAGATAGCCCGATACGATCGCAGGTGGTCTGGCTGGATTGTTGTTACAGCGGCGAGTTGCTGAATTTTGAGGAAGGGAATCCCGGTGAGCAAGGCCAGGCGCGGGATCGCTGTTTTATTGCGGCTTCTCAGGATCATGAGGTGGCTTACGAGGCGGTGGATGTGCCCTACAGCGAACTGACCCGATCGCTTTGGCAGGGGCTGAACACTTGGGAAAATGGAGTTTCCAGCTTTGACCTACAGCAGTTTATCGATCGTTCCTTCCAGGGCAAACAACGGGCTCTGTTCCACACCAGCGGTAATGCCATTCCTTTAATTCCGGCCCCCCAATCCAGGACAGCCCCCGCCCAGGTCATTTGTGAGGACAATCCCTACCAGGGTTTGCTGGCCTTTGAACCCAGCACCGCTAAATTCTTCTTTGGGCGGGATACCGCTTGGCAACGGCTCCTCAACACCTTACAGAAACGTCCCTTTGCCTTTGTGGTGGGGGTGTCTGGGAGTGGTAAGTCCTCCTTGGTGCGGGCGAAGCTGTGGCCCCACCTGGAAGCCCAGGGCTATCGGGTGCTGGTGATGAAGCCTTGGTCGACCCCGATGCAGCGCCTCCGGGATAAGCTGACGGAAACCCTGGACGGTCAGCCCGTGGATATTGGGGTGGTGGAAACCTGCATCACGGAAGAGGGGGTAATGGTGGCTCTGGAGCGCTTTCCCTTTCCTAAAATCTTGTTACTGGTGGATCAGTTTGAGGAAGTGTTTACCGTGTGTACCCGCCAAGAAGAGCGGCAGCAGTTTCTCCAAACTATCCTGGAGATTACGGCCCACCCTTCGCGGGATTTGATGCTGGTGGCAACGATGCGGGCGGACTTTATGGGGCATTGTGGCGACTACCAGTTGGATGGGCTCATGAATGATCAGATGGTGTGGGTGGCGGCTCTGAGTCCAGCGGAGTTGCGATCGGTCATTGTGGAGCCAGCGGCGGTGCAGGGCTACCGGATGACGGCAGATCTGGTGAAGGAGATTGTGCGGGAAGTGGAAGCCGATCCCCAGTGTTTGCCCTTACTGGAGTTTGGCTTGCAGGAATTGTGGAATCACCGCGATCGTAACCGCCATGAATTGACTCTAGCCCACTACGAAACCATGAAGGGACTGGTGGGAGCGATCGATCGTCATGCGGAGGGCTTGTTTACCCAGCAGACGGAACAGGGTCAGGCGTGGATTCGGCAAATTTTCCTGAAGTTGGTGCGCTTTGGCAAGGAAACACGGGATACCCGCCAGCGGGAAGAACGGCGAGTTTTGCTGGAACTGGGAGCCGATGAACCCCAACGCCGAGAAATCGAAAATCTGTTGCGGGTCTTGGAAGGCAAAACGGGACGGCTGCTGGTGGCCAGTGAGGAAGACGGAAAAGCGATCGTAGATTTGGCTCACGAAGCCCTGTTGGAAGGATGGCAACGCTTTGCAGGCTGGCGGCAGGAAAACCGCGACCTGCGGCGACTGGTGCAGCGGGTGGAGGATGCCCACAAGGAATGGCAACGCAAGGGAGAACAGGAAGGCTACCTATTGCAGGGGGGATTGCTGGCGGAAGTACGGGAACAGTGGGAGAGCCTGAAGGCTGAGTTTGCTAACCCAACGCGGGACTACTTCCGGGTTAGTGACCAGCGGGAACAGGATCAGTTGGCAGCAGAGCGACAACGAAATCAAGAACTGGAGCGGATGCTAACAGAGATAAAACTGCGGGAAGAAGCGACACAAATTGCAAACTTGATCTCATTGCGACCTACCCCCAAAAACGCAATCAAAGCCATCCCAGCGGTGGGAACCAGCCACCAGAAGCTCAACGGCCATATTCTGACCCCGGTGCAAAACAATTTGTCGACGGTCATAGCAAAAATTCATGACTCTAATGTGATCCATGGGCATTCGGATTCTGTATGGTCAGTGGCAGTTAGCCCGGATGGACAGACGATCGTCAGTGGCAGTTCTGACAAAACGATTCGCTTGTGGGATTTGCAGGGCAACCCCATCGGTGAACCCTTCCAGGGGCATTCGTATTCTGTAAATTCAGTGGCATTTAGCCCGGATGGACAGACGATCGTCAGTGGCAGTTCTGACAAAACGATTCGCTTGTGGGATTTGCAGGGCAACCCCATCGGTGAACCCTTCCAGGGGCATTCGTATTCTGTAAATTCAGTGGCATTTAGCCCGGATGGACAGACGATCGTCAGTGGCAGTGCTGACGAAACGATTCGCTTGTGGCGTGGCAACTGGGAGGCGTGGCTGGCGGTGTGTTGTAACCGTCTCCGCTACCATCCCATCTTCAAAGATCCCCCGGATGACTTGGCGCGGGAAGCCTGTGCGGTCTGCCAACGTCTCGTCTGGGAGAAGGAGAATTCATAATTCATAATTCATAATTATTAATTAATAAACCGCGAGATCCAAATGGGTTGCTGAACGATCGTTTCTTTCCAGGTTTGCCACAGGGCGAGGAATCCCTGACGAGCGTTTTGGCTGGATGGGCCACGGTAACGGGCAATGAGTCCCTGTTGGGTACGGGTACAGGCAAACTGGGGAGCGTGATAGCCTGCGGCTTGCCAGGTTTCCAGGAGGCTCTGCTTCTGGTCATTGCTGATGGGCTGACCGAGCAGGAGCAAATTACCGATCACGCTTTGACCGTCTAAACCAAAGGGAGACTCCAGTAAGGCAGCGGGATCCTGTAGCTGTTGTCGATCGATCCAGAGGGGAATTTTTAGACCATCGGGTTGGACTTGCCAGACTTCCAAAGCCGATCGCCACTGCCCTGCGGTAAAGACCTCTCCCCTGGCGGTGCGGCCAAAGCGAGTAATCTCCCATCCGGAAAAATAACTGCCAGGGCCAAGGTAAACTTGGGTCTTTTGGCGGAACTGAGCCCCCTTAAAAACGATCGTTTCTAGGGGAAAATAATCTAAGCTGCTCCCCGCCTCCAGGGTAATGTCCACCCCCTGTTCACTGGTCTGCCCCTCACTGCCATAGACCTTCTGGGCTGCGGGCGTAGTGATTAATACCTGAGCTTGGGGCTGCAACCGTAATTCCGTCAGCAACCGATCGCCCCCCACCATGCCCCCCGCCGTATGCACCAGCACCGTCTGACAAAGGCCAGAATCCACCGCATAAAACGATCGCTGAACCTTTAAGGGAGCTTGGGTATAGACCAAGGTGGGGCGAGTACCCTGATCCGTAGCGCTAAACCACAGCCGAGCGATGCCTGTCCAGGGGGTAACGTTGCTCATGGGTATAAAATCACTTGCATAGAATTACTGGTATAAAATAAAGTCATTATAAGAGGATGGGCACGGGGCACACGCCCGTACATTAAGATTTCACTAAATTTGACTAAATTTGACTAAATTTCATGAGCTTTCAACCAGAGAATTGCCGAAGATAGAAGATAAAGGTGACGGCTTTACGCCATGCCCCCCTTATGGGATAGTTATAATCACTAGATAAATTTACGGTACTTAAAACATTTCTTAACAAATCTAGGGCTCTGAACCAGCCTACCGATTAACAGGCCTAAGTGGGGATTACCGTAATTGCTTAAGGTATGGCCATTCCCCTAAGCTGCCAGAAACATACACCCGCCGGAATGCGTGGCTCCTCGCAACTTTGCTGTAGATTTTGCCGGAATTCTGGTCAGGATGCTGTTGGGTTCCTCTTTTTTTAGTGTATATTTTTTTACTTTTTTACCGATGTTTTGACTGTATTTCAGAGGGGAAAGTTACATGATCTTTACCTCATGGTTCTTCCCCTGACTTTTTGTGGTACACCTTAGATTGGGTGCAGATTAAGCGCTCCGGTGTACGTCCGCACGGTAATTTGTATGGTTTGTGTACAATTTGTACCCCATCCTATACAGTCCGTCGTTTTTTTTGCTGCTAAATCGTGACCTCAAACGCTTAGCTTAATGCACATTCTTATTTCTCCTCCCTCCTATCAATTACCCACGTTTCCCCCCGATCCTGTGGTTCCGACAACCCTTTTAACCCATGCTAGGGTTCCTGGGTACGATCAACTGATGTGTTTGTGGGTTGATCCCCAAGAGAAAGTGCGATCGATTCAGCCCATGGCCCAGGCTTTTAAGCAACCGCCCCCAGAACATTTACGGGTGATCAATCTCAAGGGGGATTGGTTATCCCTAGGGGGGGTCGATTTACAGATTAATGGTGCCCTCGGTATTCCCTTTCCTTTGTTGGGGCAGGGGGATCTGTCTCCGAGGCAAGCCCTGCAAGAGATTAGCCGTTTCCTCTGGCACCAAGGCATTGATGGCTATGTGGCAACGATCGTCACCAGTTCGGTGGCAGACATTCATCGATCGTTAGCTGCCCTTAAAGCCTACATGGGTTTACCCACCCCAGCCCACAGCGCCAAGCTTTTGGGGGTTCATCTAGAAGGGCCGTGCCTCAATGCGGAGAAACGGGGAGCCCATCCGCAAAAACACCTAAAACCCCTAACCATTCCAGTGTTGGAAGAGATTTTGGGAGAATGGGCAGATATTGTCAAAATTATTACCCTAGCCCCTGAACTGGATCCCTCCGGGGAAACGATCGCCTATCTGAGACGACAGAACATCGTGGTCAGTTTAGGCCATTCCCAAGCTTCAGAAGCCCAAGCCAATGCCGCTTTTGATCAGGGGGCCAGTATGGTGACCCACGCCTTTAATGCCATGCCCAGCCTGCACCATCGGGAAGCGGGGTTATTGGGGGCTGCGTTGACTAATACTAATGTGTATTGTGGGTTCATTGCCGACGGTCGCCACGTTAACACCACCATGCTGAACCTCTTGCTGCGGGCGGGTTCCTACAGCAAGCAATTATTCCTGGTCAGCGATGCCCTTGCCCCCTTGGGGTTACCGGAAGGGGTTTACCCGTGGGACAAACGACACATCACGATCGCCAATGGTACGGCTCGGCTGGAAGACGGCACCCTAGCGGGCACCACCCTTTCCCTATTGTCCGGTGTCCAAAACCTAGTCCGCTGGCGGATTTGCAGTGTAGACGAAGCGATCGCCATGGCCACCATTACACCTCGGCGGGCCCTGAGTTGCACCGAAGAAAACGATCGCCGCGATCGGATGTATGTGGGGCAGAGCCTAGATAGTTTAGTACGCTGGCATCTGGAGCGAGAAACCCACGAATTAACCTGGGAGCGGTTTGGGATTGGGGAATAGGTTATAGGGAATAGGGAATAGGGATGAGTGGCTAGTGGCCAGAACGCTAATCACTCATCCCTAGCCACTTTCTCAGAGGCTATTTTAAATTAATAATTAATAATTAAGGCTCAATAGTCGTTTCAGGGAGATCTAGCTTAGTCCCTGATTACATACCATC
>DALYGI010000292.1:0-5685 GCA_031971595.1 Prochlorotrichaceae cyanobacterium CTOTU29312 | reverse complement strand
TAGAGATAGAGCAAGGGTTCATAATCATCCCCTTGGATAAATAAATCCGATCGTTTGCCCCCTAGTCGCTGTTGTGCCGGTACACTTTCTAGCCAAGCCGATCGTCTCACCACCAAGGAAGCCGCCGGGGGTAATTGTAAATGCTCCGGTACAAAGGGACGGGGTTGATTGCCGTGATCTCGAATCGCTAAAAATGCCTTAATTTTGTCAAAATCTGGGGGCGGTTCCCCTTCATAAATCCCGCGAATTTTGCCACTGAAGGCCCCTAACCGGGATCTGAAATTCTGAAAGCCGATCGCCGCCTCTAACCAACCAGGATCAGGAGTCACATCATCATCTAAAAAACCAACCCATGCCCCCTTCGCTTCGCGGATCGCCCGTTGGCGGGCATAGGCTGCCCCTTACTGTGCTTCATGGCAGTACCGCATCGGATAGCCTAAATGCTTTTCTTGCCAAGCTTGGACGATCGCTGCCGTATCGTCTTGACTGTTATTATCCACCACCAAAACTTCCCACTCTAGCCCCGGTACTGGCTTTTGGCCTTGCAGGGCAGACAACAGGAGGGGTAGGCGTTTAGCGCCGTTGTAGGTAGGAATAGCGATCGTAAAATCCATAATTAATCTCTTAATTTATTCCATCGAACGCTGCACTTACTCCAGGGTTTGCAGATCTGCTAGGGATAACCCCGTGACCTGAGCAATAAAATCTAGAGAAGTTCCCGCGTTTTTCAGGGTTTGAGCGATCGTTAACTGTTGATCTCGTCGTCCCTGTTCCCACCCTTCTTGTCGTCCCTGTTCCCGGCCTTCTTCCCGTGCCGTATCCACAACCCCGACCATATCTCGGTAGTATTTTAAACTATTCTCATAGGCTTTTCGTTCTGGTTTAGATAAATTAGCCACTTCTGCCGCACTAAATAGTTGATTAAAGGGACTACATTGAAGTTCTGAAGGTGGATCTTCTAAATCTGGCAGGTGCCTGAGAAGGTATAACCATTGCTCAAAATGATTCTCAAGTTCATCGATCGTTTTGGTGAATTTTGGCAACTCAATGTAAATAAACTTAAGTTTTTCATAAAATACACGACAATCCTGATCTTTCAGTTCCACAATATGGAGAAGGGTGCTTTCATTCCTGTGATCACTAAAAATAAAATCTAGAATACCGATCGTGTAAACGGCAGTAAGTTTATAATTCCAGTTCCCTTTTTGTGCCTGTTCTTGAATGGGAAAAGTAGCATAATAAACACTTCGTTCCTTAAAGTAATTATGCTTTGCCTTTTGCATTTCTACAATAAACTTCTCACCCGATTGACTTTCACAGTACAAATCAAAAATAGCCTTCCGATCCATCGGTGTATTGCCTAGGTTTTCTGTATTACGAAAGGTTAAATCCTTGACTTGGTGATGGGGGGGGAGCACTACATTCAAAAAGTCAATCAGTAATTCCTTGTGAGCCTCTGTACCAAACAGTCGCTTGAAGCCAAAGTCTGTCAAGGGATTAATGTAACGATCGCGCAGGGGAGATATATCGCTCATAACACACATCTAGACCTAAAGAAATAGCAAATTATCATAGGACATAGGACAGTTTTGAAAGCTCTGACAAAATTATGAATTAGAACCCATTGAAAGAATAACATTTCTCTGAAGTTTCATATTCAGATTATCTATATTAAGAACTCCCAGAAATTAAATTAAACCAAAAACATTTGGGGATCGGCGATCGTTTCCATGAGTTCCCGGAGTCGCTGCCGCAGGGTATGCAAACCCAGTTGTTGTTGAGCGGAAACAAATACCGCTTGGGGGAATTTTTCTTGGGCGAGGGCGAGGGCTTCGCTGTTGACCTGATCGATTTTGTTAAAAACCAATAAACTAGGGCCGGGGGCGAGGGGTAACTGAGACAAGATGTTAGACACGGATTGGGTTTGGGCCATCCAAGCCCCGTGGGACAGATCCACTAAATGGAGTAGGGCATCCGCCTCGGTCACTTCTTCTAAGGTAGCCCGAAAAGAGTCTACCAGGGGCGGGGGCAGTTCATGAATAAATCCCACCGTATCCGTGAGCAACAGGGTCAGGGGGGGGACCTCCGCCGTGGTGCCGGGAATGACTAAGCGCCGGGTGGTGGGATCCAGGGTGGCAAAAAGTTGATCGGCGGTGTATACTCCAGCGGCGGTGAGGGTGTTGAGTAGGGTGGATTTGCCTGCGTTGGTATACCCTACGATCGCCACGGAGAGGACTTGACGATTTTGGCGATGCTGGCGTAGGCGCGATCGATGGGCTTGGAGTTGGTTCACTTCCCGTTGCAGTTTAGCGATGCGGGTTTGAATAGCTCGCCGTTCCGTTTCCAGTTTCGTTTCCCCCGGCCCACGGGTGCCAATGCCGCCCCCCAGCCGAGACATGGCCTGGCCCCGTCCGGTCAAGCGGGGTAGACAATACTCCAACTGAGCCAGTTCCACCTGTAATTTCCCGGAACTCGACTGGGCTCGTTGGGCAAAAATATCCAAAATCACCTCCGTGCGATCCACCACCCGCACCCCTAGGATGCGCTCCAGGTTCCGTCCTTGGGCGGGGGATAAATCCCGATCGAACACCACCAGATTAGCCCCTAAGGTTTGGGTCACCAGGGCCACTTCCTCCACCTTCCCCTCACCGATCACCGTTTGGGGGTGGGGATGGAGACGACGTTGGCGCACAATCTCCAACACATTGCCCCCGGCAGATTCCACTAACCGCTGTAATTCCTCCAAATTTTCCTCAAACCGATCGCGGGACTGCACCTGAGTCTCAACCCCCACAATCACCACCTGATCCTGCTCCGAGTCTACCTGTCGCGCCCGTACCTGACGCTGAAACTCCTCCTCCAGACCTTGGACAAAATCCAGAAAATCCTGCTCTGCCAATTGCTCCAAATCGATCGCCTCAGACAAATGCCAAGGATTCACCGGATCGGGCATGAGGTTCGCCAAATAGGTAGACTGCACATAGCCCGTCGCGCCACCCCCCCGTTTCTGAAACCCTTGGGCGGATACTTCTAGCACCACGAGGGCATCTAACCGTTGAATCACCATCGCCGTCAACGAACCATGACTCGGCGATCGATCCTGCAACTCCGTCGTAATACAGCGGATCCCACAAAGGCGCTCTGCACCATAGCGGGGCAACTCTAGGGGCGGAATCTGGGTTTGGCGCGGCGTACCCACCCCCACGCGAATCACCTGACCCCGGCGATTAATGTAGGCACACAGGGGTTGACCAACCTCAGCACTGATCGCCCCCAGTCGTTGGGCAAATTCTGGTGTAGTAAAACGATCGCCCGGCAGACGTTGATGATAGAGGCGCTCAATTTGCTTGCGCTGACTGGGTTTAAGACCTTGCAGATTACCGTAAATCGTTTCGATAACAACCCCTCCAGGTTAACGTTAGTCCTGTATTTTAGATCAAAAATTAGGGGATAGGGAGTAAGGATGTGGGGAATAGGCGCGACCTACTTCACAATTTTGCTTTATTTCCCTAAAATTCTGTGCCCTGTTCCCTAACGCATCAGTTCACCTGCGTCTTCAGTTTCAAAAACACCCGTATCAATAATTGCCTTGCACAATTGATCAATCACCGGGACTGAAACACTATTGCCAATTAGTTTCATCCATCTTGCTCTGGACTCTGGTAATTTGAAATTACGAGGAAATCCTTGTATTAAACAAGCCTCACTTTTAGTGATTTTTCTAAATTCTTTTGACTGATAAACCTCTTTGATGAATTTGTTTTTAAAATCATTATGGTTTATTGCTTCAATTATCTTTAAAGTGATAAAATCATTTGTGTCGCTTGCGACTAGAGTTGGGAAAATATCAGAACTTGGTAAAAAGATACGACTTACACCAAATAATCCTGTGCTTATTTTAGTGTTTTTAAAATCATAGCGAATTTCCATACACTCAATAATATCTTTTTCTTTAAGAGACTCAATTGTTTTTTTGATCGACATCTTTTTTAATTTAAATGCTTTCTGTATTTTTAAACTATCAATAACAATTTTTGAATGATTGATGAATGAAAGTAAAATGTCTTCATCTTTGGTCAAGTTTTGAATGTTATTCTGTTTGACGATAAAACAATATTCTTCTGATTTTAAAATTCCTAATTCTACTAAATCATCAATTTCTTCCTGTTTAATTGATGAATCTAGGTTTTGAAAATGCTTTAATGATAATGGATTTCCATCTAATTCACCATAATTACTTTTTCTTCTATTTTTAAGTAACAATAAACAAATATCTTTCTGTCGTTGAGTGGTTTCAATAATGTCCCATGAGTGTATTGTTGTATGACCATTTCTTAGGTCATTAAATAGAAAATAATCGTTGAATCCATTGGTACTTGAAAGACTCATACCTTTAGATTCAATGATATTACCAAATATGTCTCTTTGAATAATTGTATTATATATTTCTTGTTTTGGCTGAACACCTAATATATCGCCAAGTGTTAGTTTTTTATCACTATGTTTTGGTAATCTAAATTTTTTTAAATACTCTTTTTCCTTAAATCCAATTATATATACTCGAATTCTATTTTGTGGCACACCGTAATCAAATGAATTAATTACAAAATAGTTGACATAATACCCTGCTTTTTCTATTCTTTCTAGAATATAGGATAGAGCTTTTCGATTACGGGGATCAACCAATCCCTTAACATTTTCAAAAATAAATACCTTGGGTTTGGCTTGTTGAAGTAAATAAATTGTATCATTCCATAATTGCCCTCTATCATCATCAAAACCTAGATTTTTACCAGCAATTGACCAGCTTTGACAAGGAACTCCAGCAGTTAAAAAATCATGAGGGGGTAATTCTTTAATTTTAGTAATATCTCCTAAGTTATAACTAGGTTCAATTTGAAAGTTATCACAATATGTATTTATTGCATCTTTATTTATTTCACTAAATCCCAAACAATGTCCACCATTATTGCTTAATGCCATTTTAAATCCACCAATTCCAGCAAAAAGGTCAATAAAAGTAAATCTTATATTCTGCATTTTATGTCTCTTCTTTAAGTCAATTATTTTAAAACGCCTTCTTCAAAATCTTGAGGAGGTTCAATTCCCAAAAATTCTCGATAGATTCTTTCTTTATAATCCTTCCCTAATACATTAATTTCTTTGATGAAATTACTATAAGTTCCTTCCCCTCCAATAAGTTCCCAAAATTCATCACCGATCAATACAGATTCATCTTCATACATATTGAACCACCTCATAGGGAAAGTCCACTTATAATCTTCTTTCCTTCCATAGGGATTATATGGCAAAGCATAGTAGGCATAATCAACAACTTTTGGCTCCATTGCCAAAAGCTTAAATAATTTTTCTTTGCTGACTTTTGTTTGGTCACTGTTTGGTAATGGGGCTTTTAGCTCAAACGCATACCTTATGCCATTTTCTTTGTTTTCTATAAAAATATCACACACAACACTTGCAGGAATAAGTTGTCCACCCCCTGTCTGAATATATTTTAATTCTTTATCCCAATCCGGTTTTATTTTTTCCTTACCTTTACTGTGTTCTAATTTATTTAAAATCTCTTGAATCCTTCTTAAACTTTCTTTACCAATTGTTCCATTTATTGTATGTCCCATTTGACAATTACCATGAGCTTCTAAAGCTACAACTTGTGCAATTTTT
>DALYGI010000291.1:0-5688 GCA_031971595.1 Prochlorotrichaceae cyanobacterium CTOTU29312 | reverse complement strand
GGATCAGACCGGCCCTTGTTAGCGAGTGTTAACAAAACCTTGTCCCTAGGGATCGCGTCAGTCCCGGAATGGGGGAAACTGTAAAACTATCACTTCAAGTCATCACTTAAATCGATCAGGAGTTACGGTTATGGACATCCAGGGCAAACAGACCACATTGGCCGGGCGAGATTTACTGACCCTGGCAGATTTACAAGCGTCTGAACTTCAGGATCTCCTTCAGCTTGCGATCGATCTCAAACAGGGTAAACTCAAGCCCCAAGCCCAGAAAACGCTAGGGCTGCTCTTCTCCAAAGCCTCTACCCGCACCCGCGTGAGCTTTTCCGCTGCCATTTTCCAGTTAGGTGGCCAAGTTTTAGACCTCAACCCCAGCGTAACTCAAGTGGGCCGAGGGGAGCCGATCGCCGATACCGCCAGGGTCTTGAGTCGTTACCTGGATATTCTCGCCATTCGCACCTTTGCCCAAAGCGATCTGGAAACCTACGCCCATTATGCGGATATTCCGGTCATTAATGCCCTCACGGATCTGTACCATCCCTGTCAAATTTTGGCGGATCTGTTAACCCTGCAAGAACAATTCAACACCCTCAAAGGATTGACCCTGGTGTACTTAGGGGATGGGAATAACGTGGCCCACTCCCTGATGCTGGGCTGTGCCCTCGCGGGGGTCAATGTGCGTATTGCCACCCCGGACGATTACCGCCCCCTGCCCGCCGTGGTCGAAAAAGCCACCCACCTGGCCGCCCAACACCAGAGCCAAGTGGAGGTTCTCGCGGATCCCCAAGCCGCTGTGGTCGGAGCCAACGCCCTCTACACCGATGTGTGGGCCAGTATGGGGCAAGAATCGGAAGCAGACAGCCGCATCCCCCTCTTCCAGCCCTACCAAGTTAACGAAGACCTCCTGAGCAGAGCCGATTCCCAAGCGATCGTGTTGCACTGTCTGCCCGCCCACCGAGGGGAAGAAATTACGGATGGGGTAATGGAAGGAGCCCAATCCAAAGTCTGGGATCAGGCGGAAAACCGACTTCATGCCCAGAAAGCCTTACTCGCCAGCCTATTAGGTCTAGCGGACTAGGAGTCGTCCCTGAACGTTGAGGGCTGCAACCTGTAAAAACCTGTAAAGAACTTGTAAAGTTTGATTACAACCATTGTTTTTAGGGTACCCTGGATTTATATTAGGAATTAGCAGATTCCATTCACTTTAGTTTTCTAATTAGTTTTCCAACAGGAGGAAAAACATCTGAATTCAATCTGTTTAGTTCAACCTCTAGCAAACACCCAACCGCCTACTTTCATACTTCTCTAAGTGTTGCGAAGGGAGATACTCTAGCAGGGCTTTAGTTACTTATAAGCGCCGTAGCAGTCTCCGTATTTCCAGTATAAAAGAGAGAAGTTCCTTGGTTATAGTTGGGTGTTTTGCTGTTATCTTAACTCCCAAAAGTTATGCAAACAAGTGAAGCTTTCGTCAATCACTTGATTCGGAATCATTATAAAACATCGCAAGAGATGGCTATAGTAGCTGTGATCCATGCCATGCTTGCCATTGGAGGCTTCTTAGGTCTACCCATCTTTTTACAAGGATCTGCCAAAGGTCTGGATTCTCTTCTTGGTATTTTAGGGGGTGGGGTACTGGGAGCATTAGGATACTCGCCAGCAAAAGAATTTTTAGACCATAGATCAAAAGCCAGAGATTTAGAGGCAGTCTTACCACTATTACGAGAATCTGAAAATTTGCTAGATATAGATAAACAAAAACAGATTAAAGAAAGCTTTTTAAAACTTATTGAAGCAACCATGTCTCTAGGATAATAAAGATGCTATTTTCTAAAGAAGAATTAGATTTACTCGTTCAAAGAGAAGAGTCTAATCAAGCCAAAACTCTTAAGCGTAATATCTTAACTATTGACATACCAATGTTGGCTTCGATCTTATACTTGTTCTGTACATCTTTAATTATCGTTAATAAACGTGACGAATTAAATCAAATCAATAATCAACTTAATAAAGTGAATATAACCCTTGATCAATCTCAAAGACAACTTGAGGAAGCAAGCAAAGAACTTGCAAACAAGAGGACTGAGATTGAAACTGCTAAAAGACAACTTGACGAACTTAACACAAGGTTTACTGTTTTAAAGAAAAGCATTCCAGAAGATTCTCCTCAACAAAGTTCTTTATCTGAAGTTCAACAAAGTATAATAGAGCTTAATCAAAGCTTAGACTCCTTACTAGAGTATAAAATAAAAATTCGATATATTAGTGGCTCTGAAAAAATCAGACAGGATGCACTCAGCATAAAAAAGCTATTAGAAAATAAAATAGATCCTAGCAAGATAGAAATCGAGGAAGTTGATGAAAATACTATGAAAAATTACTGGGGTTCTACAGAATATGAAATCAGATATGATAAACAAGCCGAAACTAAAGAAGCTTTATTATTACAAAGTAATATACAATCCGCCTTAACACTCAGAGTTTGTTTGCGAGAAGCAACAACTAATACTCCAGATTTTCTATCCATTTTCTTATCACACTAAACTGATGATCTCTTCTCAAATTCTTGAACATTCCCTCTCTGAGTTTTCCTCTCCAGAATTACCTGCGGTTCGGCCCCCCCAAGCTCCAGACTATTTTCATGTTTTAGCCAAGCCCAGCGGTGCCATTTGTAATTTAGATTGCAAATATTGTTTCTTCTTATCCAAGGAAGCCCTCTATCCCAATAGCCGTTTTCGCATGGGGGAAGATCTCCTGGAAACCTATATTAAACAACTCATAGAGTCCCAACGATCGTCTCAAATCTCTATTGGTTGGCAAGGGGGAGAGCCGACGTTGATGGGGTTAGATTTCTTCCGTAAAATTGTTAGCTTAGTCGAAAAATATTTGCCCCCCCAGGTCACCGTTGTGGAGCACACCATTCAAACCAACGGCACCTTGTTAAATGATGAATGGTGTAGTTTCTTCAAAGCCCATAACTTTCTGGTGGGTTTATCCATGGATGGGCCGAAAGAACTCCATGATGCCTATCGGGTAGATAAACGAGGCTTACCCACCTTTGGTAAGGTCGTCAAAGCAGCGCGACTCTTGCAAAAACACGGGGCAGAATTTAATATTCTCTGTACCGTTCATACGGGCAATGCGGACTATCCCCTAGAGGTATATCGATTTTTTCGAGATAAAATTAAAACCCAATTTATTCAATTTATTCCCATTGTGGAGCGGGCCACTCCCGATCTCATTGATATTGCCAATGAGGGCTGGGGAACTCGTCAAAAAGCTCGCCCCTTGTATACCCAAGCGGGGGATCTTGTCACCGAACGATCGATTAAGCCGGAGCAGTGGGGACAGTTTTTGATCACCATTTTTGATGAATGGATCCGTCAAGATGTGGGCAAAGTTTTTATTCGCACCTTCGATTCTGCCCTTGCCTCTTGGTTAGGGTTACCCGCCTCAGAATGTATTTTTAACCCCACCTGTGGCAATGCTCTCGCCCTAGAGCACAACGGAGATTTATATAGCTGCGATCACTTTGTCGAGCCGGATTACTATCTGGGGAATATCCAAGAAACCCATCTTTTAAACTTAGTGGCTTCAGAAAAACAGCGGGCTTTTGGCGAAGCAAAACGATCGTCTTTACCCCGCTATTGTCAAACCTGCGAAGTCAAATTTGCCTGTTGGGGAGAATGTCCTCGCCATCGTTTTCTCTATACCCCCGATGGAGAGCCAGGGTTAAATTACCTCTGTGCAGGGTACAAAGCCTTTTTTAATCATATTCAATATCCCATGAAACTGATGGCCGATTTACTCCGCCAGGGCCGATCGGCTAAAGATGTGATGAAGTTACTCTCTTGAGCCTTTTAGATATGATTCATGATTTTAATTCTGTTATTCTTATTGTCGAAACCGATGAGGATTTAGCCCAAAAAATAGGGTCAGATCTGTACGATGCGGGCTATGGTTCCAGTTGGAATGCCAACCCCAGTAAAGCCCTAGAACAACTTAATCTTTTAAAGCCCGATTTAGTTTTAATCGATCAAACCTTACAGGAAACCTCCGGTCTATCTCTCTGCTATCAAATGCGCCAACAGGGCTACCGACCCACAATTTTGTTACTCATGGCCCACGAAGACCTCAACGATCGGGTTCAATGTTTGGAGTCGGGAGCGGATGATTATTTAGTCAAACCCTATCAATCTAATGATCTCATTCGTTTAGTGCAGATTTATCTCAAGCCCGATGTACCCAATAGCGATCAACTACGATTTAGTGACATTGTACTGGATTTAGGCACTCGCCAAGTCTTTCGGCGTAACCGCTCCATTGATCTCACAATGAAAGAATTTGAACTTTTAAAATATCTAATGGAACATCCCCGTGAGGTCTTAAGCCGAGAGCAAATCCTCGAAAATGTTTGGGGTTATGACTTTATGGGAGAGTCTAATGTCATTGAGGTTTATATTCGCTACCTTCGCCTCAAAATTGAAGATGAGGGAGATAAAAGACTGATTCAAACCGTGCGAGGGGTCGGCTATGTGCTGCGAGAAACCTAATGAACCCCATTACACCGAAACTTATTGCTTAACTTATTGCTTAAGTTTGGCGAGGGCTGCCCAACGATGATCGATTAGCTCCGGTGGTTGTGAAGAATCGATCGTTGCGGGGCCGGGGCAGGATTGATTACACAATTGCTGATGGGGTAAGGTTAAGCATAATTGTTCGTACAACCATTGAGCCCAATCGAACTCACCGGTTGCCGGTAAACTTTCGATCAAATCACCAGCATCGTCCCAGTCTTCTGAGACCCCTAAGGGCAATTCATCCCGATCCTGCTGCACCCAGATTAATTCATCCGTATCTACAGCTAGGCGATAATTATAACGACCTAAACATCGATCGCAGGTTAAGGTAACGATCGCCTCCGCAATCCCTGTAACCTTTAAAAAAGTCCCCTGATGTTGGACTTTCAATGTGGCTTTGATCGGCGTGAGAGTATCCAGATCGGAAAAATACCCCTCAATTTCCACACGCAAAGACTGATCCGCCATGCGTAATAGATCAGTCAAAACCACTGGGGGTAAACGATCGGGAATCCAGGTTTTTAGCTTAGACATTATCCTCTAAAGCTTTAAGACAAGCCCGTGACGAGATTTGAACTCGTGACCTCACCCTTACCAAGGGTGTGCTCTACCACTGAGCTACACGGGCAATGCTAGGGCTGTGATTGAAACCTTGAGCTTCATATTGCTTGAAGTTGGTGGTGGGATGGGCCGAGCTGGATTTGAACCAGCGTAGGCAGTGCCAGCGGATTTACAGTCCGCCCCCATTAACCACTCGGGCATCGACCCAATTTCCCACGGGAGATTATTATAAACAAACTGAGACCGGTTTGTAAACCTCTAATTTAAAGAATTGAAGAATCTTTGGTAAAAAGTTGGTCAAAAGTGCATAGAAAAACCTTAAACCCCTTTACTTTCAGTGCTTCTGGGAATTTCCAACTTTTACCGCATTGCTGGGGATCCTTGGTTTAGGCGGAAGGCAGAGTGACCTGGACTTATCTCGCCGCGATTCGAGTCCAGTTTTCTAGGGTTTCTAGCTGGGCCAGCAATCTTAACCCCTCCTGAAACGCATTTTGGGTCAGGATATACTCTTCCTCCTCATCTTCAACCAGCCCCTCGGCCAGTAAACTTAAAC
>DALYGI010000290.1:0-5707 GCA_031971595.1 Prochlorotrichaceae cyanobacterium CTOTU29312 | reverse complement strand
GATACTTGTTCTTCGTTCCCTGGGTTCGTGCCGTAAAAATCCGGTGGCGCACCTCCGCGAGTTCCTGTTCTTTTTCCTGTACTGTCAAAGCTCCAAAACTCATTTGGTCAGGACGATCGATGCTGATCAAGGTATTAGCAGCAATAAACTTAGTTTCCAGGTTAGGCAGAGGCAAAATGCCGCGATTAGGAGCCCTATCATCCACCCGTTGTTCCACAATGAGCGAAATAAAGAAACGCAACTTGGCAATCTGTACTGCAATGGGCTGAATGTCCACGCCATAAATGCTATTTTCAATCAAAAACAACTTCCGGGGATAGTCCATTTCATTATTCGCAAAATCCGCCTCAATCTCCGCCAGCCGTTCTTCTAATTGCTTAACCGCCGCTTCCCTCGCCTGCTCATAGCTAATTTTTTGCGCCTGTTGCAAATCTTCTAACACCGGGCGAATTTCCCGTTCCTTTTGTTGATGTTTCCAAAACTCATTATTGGGATCTAATTTGCCCAAAATAAATACCAATTTCTGCAACATTCCCATCGGAAATGCCCCGGAACCTACCGCCGGATCCAATACTTTCAAAGAGTCGATCGCGGCGATCAACAACACCGTGCTTTCCGGGTCATTAGCAAAGGGATTCTCTGAAGTATTGTAGTCCAGCAATTGACGGAGTTTGTCCCTTGTCCCGCTGGGTTGAGAGATGAGGGTATTTTCTAAATATACCAATAGACTCTCATCCACCATGTAGTCCACTACTTCGCGGGGCGTGTAGAAAGAACCTGTTTGTTTCCGCGCCGTCACCTTGGTTTCAGGGTTATAGGCAGCCAACAGATTTTCAAACACCTTCCCTAACAATTCAGGATCTAAGGCAATCTCTTCTTCTAGGGGCGTATTTTCGGTAATGGTGAATTTGTAACGGCTAAAAATATCAATTAATCCCCGTACCTTAAAACGCTTCTTCTTCGTGCCATAGACCTCATTCAGATCGGCTTCCTGTTCATCGGAAAAAAACAAAATATTAGGTACAGAAAGAGGATTATCTGTTCGATCAGAAAAGCCATCAATTCGCAGCATTTTCTTAGAATTTTTGGGATCAGGCTGGTCTAAACATTCAAATAAACCACCATTAAGAAAAGGAATCTGCTCGAAGAATTGGAGGGCTTTTTGCGGTTGCTTAAATAAGTCATAATAACGATAGACGTTATGCACCATATAATGCTGATCGCGGCTCCCGGATTTTGCCTTACCCCGAAATTTACGGTTGTCGGGCTTTGCCGATGTATTCATCTCCTGGTTTAGGGTGGCAAAAAACAGATTTTGTAAAATTGCTTTGTAGTAGGTGCTAGCAGAACGATCGTTGAGATCAATCAATTCTTTGAGATGGGATAACTGAAAGAGTTCATCTGGAACAAGGGCGCTAGCTTGGCGTTTTTCCTTGAGGAACCACACAAAAATCAAGCGCGTAATCAACCGAATTAAACTGACTGAATCCATCCCCTCTTCATCTTTGGGGGAATCCTTTGGGAAGCGTACCTGTGGCCGTGCCCAAAAATACCAGTCGGAAATTTCCTGGAAAAATCGCTTATTGAGTTTGGTGCTATCGAGGGTCTTTTGCCATGCCCGATGCAGTTCCACAAAGTTACTAAATTTGTAGGTTTTGTATAGCTGCACCAGAGACAGATCAAACAAAATCTCCACATGAGCGCGGTGAGGATTAGCGCAATCAATATCTTTAATTAAGGTGACCTTTTCCAACACGTCTTTCGACTCGTCTCGCTTATGAAGGCGACGGTTAATAATGGAAAGGGTAAGCATTTTTCCATGCTTAAATACCAGCATCACAGGCATCAGAAACAGTTTGTTAAGTTCACGGGTAATGCCTGCCAACTGACTACGGCTGTAAAGACTATCCGCTAGTTCAATTGCAAAAAATAGATAGGATTCAATAATAGTATTGTCGATGCGAGGGGAATCAGAAAAATTGAGCGAAATCTGCTCTGATCCAGTGATTTCATCCCTAGTCAATTGGAAAAGTAAGTCAACAAATCGCCAATCTCTCACTCTAGCAATTTCATCGTTAAACCCTTTGTCCTGAGTAAATTGGTTCCGAAATTCCTGAGCCGTCGGGAATTCTAACCGCATGGATTTATCAGTTTGGTAGCCCAGAGTTTTAAACAGATTTTGGGCGCAATCCGCCAAGTTGCCATGCAGACAACGATCGAGAGATTGTTTAATATCTTGTTTGAGTTTAAGTTCGTTCATCATTCATTCCCCACAGTCCGATTTTGTTCCTTAATCACTAACCAAGTAATCAAGTCAAATTCTGTCGTATTTGTAACCTGTTGCGGTTGATCTACTAAAACAGCACTGCGGCTGGTTTGCAGTTGGGAAAGCGATCGTCGCCTAAAGGTGGTAGCAATGGAATTTATCGCTGCCTGAAGTAATTCATTGTACCGCATCATATTAGTACCATTTTGAGTTTCTCGATCAAAGAGATTGCACAGTTCCTCATAGACAGTGGTACGATCGGCACACAATAAACGATAAATTTCTAAAATTTGCTTGGGTTGGGAAAAGGTATAGCGAACAATTTTATCATCCCGTACATAAACCAGAAAATAGGGCTGTAAAGGATTCACCGTCTCTTGATGGCCTGCCGTTTTTTGACGCAGACAGAAAATCACACCCGGAGCGATCGTCGTGTAATTTGGATGGGTTGGCACCAGGGCATATAAACCCAGGGGGGCATCGTCCAATAGTTTACGGTTGCTTTCGATATACTTGCTCAGTTCAATCCGAAAATCATCCAGAGTAAAATCTGTGAGTGAAATACTTTCAGTAAAATCCTCCAGATCCAGAACTTCATTCCGCAATCGCAAAAGTTGCTGGTCTCGGTATTTCAAATCATCCCGAATCATCTCATCCACGTTAGCCAGTAGATTATCTTCCTGGGTTGCGGTAACATCGACTAAGGCCATCCGCGCCTCGACTCGATTTTTGAGATTGATATACTTATTCAAGTCTTCTGTGGGCCAGAAATTCACCATCTGCACCGAAGAATTGATACTCCCGATCCGATCAATGCGCCCAAATCGCTGAATCAAGCGCACCGGATTCCAGTGAATATCATAGTTCACCAGATAATCGCAATCTTGTAGGTTTTGTCCCTCAGAAATGCAGTCTGTGGCGATCAGTAAATCAATCTCACCAATTTGAGGCATGGAGGTGATCTGGGAACGCTTTTTGGAAACAGGAGAGAAATTAGTCAAAATCTGGTTGAACTCTGTTTTGCCAAAGGTCGTTTTGTTCTGGGATGAATCTCCAGTTACCAAAGCAAGCTCAATATTTAATTCAGTTTTTGCCCAATCTTTTAAGGATTCATAAAGATAGGTCGCCGTATCCGCAAAGGCTGTAAAGACTAATACTTTTCGGTTCGGTTGCGATCGTTTATTTGTGGTTGGTTTCTGAACTTTTTCTGAAATTAACTGTTTGAGTTTGGCTAATTTTTCATCGCGATCGATGGTAATTGCTTCGGCAGAATTATATAAACCCACCAGTTGATCCTTATCACGATCCAGGTCTTTTAGCCACGATTCCACATCTAGATGCGCCAGTTCATACACCAACTTTTTCCCAATCTGCATCGCATCCCGAAGTTCTTCATCATCTAATTCTGCGATCGTAGGTGCTGCGGCTTCTACGGATGAAGCTTGAATTTGAAGGGTCTGAAATTGCTTAAGTCGAGCTTGTAATTGTTCAATTTTCTGAATAGTATTATCCATCGTGATGGCAAAGGCCGAAACTGAACTCTCCAATCGCTTGAGGAAATTGACCTTCATCATACCAATCAGAAAATGTTCCCGATCTCCCTGACTAAACACCGACTTACCCTTATCATAGAGGTGTTGATATTGGGGCAACACATACTTAGCGGGGTTAAATAATGACAGTTGATACTCAGAAATTTCATCATTAATCTTATCGTAGGACGGAAACCGCCCCTTCAAGTCAATTTTAGGATAAACAGAGATCGGTTTAAGTCTCTCTGGAAAGCCCCCCAACTCTGCGATCGTTATTTTGTAATAACGCTGAATATGCTGACGAGAACGGGCGATCGTCAATTCATCTAAGAGCTTAAAAAAGCTAGAACTGAGCTTATCTAGCAAGTCACTGGTTTTCCGCTCTTGATGTTGCTTAGCCCAGGTAGTAAATGTTCGCTGCGCCGATGCCAACGTTTCTTTGAGGCTAGTGATACCAATAGATTCACAAAACGCATCATCCCGTCCCTCCGTTAGAAAATAGAGTTGGTTTCGTAGATCTTTTAGGTCATTATTAACTGGAGTTGCTGATAGTAACAGGACTTTTGTTTTAATCCCCCGTTGAATAATATCTTCCAGCAAGCGATCGTAACGACTCTTACGGATCAGATTCCCTTCTTCATCTCGACGACTGCCCGTATTATTCCGAAAATTGTGAGATTCATCAATCACAACCAAATCATAGTTTCCCCAATTGATCGCCTCTAGATTAATATCTCCAGAAAACCCAGAGTCACGACTAAGATCGGTATGGGAAAGAACCGTGTAGCTAAAGCGATCGTTAACAAATGGGTTCAATTCACTATTATTTTGCGCTTGATAGATCGTCCAATTTTCCCGGAGTTTTTTCGGGCAAAGCACCAGCACACGACAATTTAAAAGTTCAAAATATTTAATCACAGCCAGAGCTTCAAAGGTTTTTCCTAACCCCACACTGTCCGCAATAATACAACCATTATGGGTACGGATTTTATTGATAGCTCCCTTAACACCATCTTTCTGGAATTCAAATAATGTATTCCAAATATCTGTATCAACCAGCAAGCTTTTTTCAGTGAGCAATCCGCTGTCATCCTGATCCGCCAAGAATCGCTCAAAAATATGAAATAGAGTTTTATAATAGATAAATTGGGGAGCATGATTTTGATAAAGCTGCTCCAAATATTCCAATACCTCACCTTTAACATCCTCAACCAGGCTTTCATCCTGCCAAAGCTCATCAAACCAAGCTTTCAAATCCCGACGATCACGATTACTATCTACTTCTAGGTTGAGTTCAATATTATTACCCGATTCCCCCAGACCTAACCCGCGCACCGTAAAATTAGAACTTCCCATAATGGCATCTTCCACGCCATTGCTAGCAATATGATACATCTTGCCATGCAGCAAATTAGCTTTCTTAACCGATCGAATCTGAACCTTTGCCTGGATCCAATCTGCACATTCCTTCGCCACTCGCTTTTGTTCTAGACGATTTTGTTCTAGATGATTCTGCAATAGCAAGCCATCATCTTCAATCTGAAACGATTTTTTGTCTGTTCTATCAGGGTCAAGCGATCGTAAAAAGCGTGGCTCCCCAAACAAGAATTGTAGATCCTCAATAACAGTCAGTTGACTCTTGAGCGCATCAAAGGCGTAGATCGTAAAGTATGCCGAAACGATCGACAGCTTAGAGCCTGATTGGATTTTCTCTTGTAGAAAACTACCAACACTCCCCCGATGATGGTTATCCCGAATTCCAGAAGCAGGAAATCCTTGAGTCCGTTTCTTAGTTTTGGCGATCGTCATAGCACTATCTTTGCTAAAGTCGGATAAATAGCCTGGTAAGTAGGCTAGGCTAAATAAGGGGATCTATCAATGACGGCAGAATAGGGCTTTCAGCCGATTT
>DALYGI010000289.1:0-5780 GCA_031971595.1 Prochlorotrichaceae cyanobacterium CTOTU29312 | reverse complement strand
AAACCGGAGATCTAAAACCACAAAAGCGATCGTTTTGATCCCTGGTTTCTTCTCCCGCGAAGTCAAACAATCTTTGAATAAAACCAACAAAAACTGGGGATCTGATTAACACCACAAACGATCGTTTTAACCTGGTTAGTGTGTTACTTCATAAACTCACTAACCAAGGTTTTCAGCCTAGTTTGCTTCGGCTTGACGGGCTTTGGCTTCCTTGATCACTTCCTCTGCCACGTTGCTGGGACAGGGGGCGTAATGGGAAAATTCCATGGAAAATTGT
This sequence comes from Prochlorotrichaceae cyanobacterium CTOTU29312, assembly GCA_031971595.1. Lineage (GTDB taxonomy): Bacteria > Cyanobacteriota > Cyanobacteriia > Prochlorotrichales > Prochlorotrichaceae > JBEAPM01. The sequence goes on along the minus strand of DALYGI010000289.1, from coordinate 5,503 downwards.
CCCCGACCGGAGGTCATGGTACGCAGGTCGCCAATGTAGCCAAACATTTCACTGAGGGGAACGTCGGCTTTGACCCGAATGCCCATAGCGCCAGGATCCTGGGATTTGATGATGCCACGGCGACGGTTCAGGTCTCCAATCACATCCCCCACATGATCGTCGGGGGTGAATACGTCCACCTTCATGATCGGCTCTAGTAATTGGGGTTTGGCCTTGGGCATGGATTGCCGGTAGGCGGCACGGGCTGCAATTTCAAAGGCGATCGCGGAGGAGTCTACGGGGTGGAAGCCACCGTCCGTTAAGGTAACTTTAAGATCCACACAGGGGAAACCCGCTAACGGGCCTTTGACGATGCTGGCTTCAAAGCCCTTGTGTACCGCTGGCCAATATTCACGGGGGACGTTACCGCCCACCACTTTGGACTCGAACAGGAAGCCCGATCCCGGTTCGCCCGGCTCCACCACGTAGTCGATTTTGGCGTATTGACCGGAACCCCCAGACTGTTTCTTGTGAACGTAGCCATCTTCGAGGCGCTGGGTAATGGATTCCCGGTAGGCAACTTGGGGTTTGCCCATTTCCACCTCTACGCCGTGGGTGCGCTTGAGGATGTCCACTTTAATATCCAGGTGCAATTCTCCCATCCCTTTAATGATGGTTTCGCCGCTATCGGGGTCGGTTTCCACCCGGAAGGAGGGATCTTCTTGCACCATTTTGCTGAGGGCCATGCCCATTTTCTCGTCACCCCCTTTCTTCTTGGGCTTGATGGCCACGGAGATCACGGGCTCTGGGAAGACCATGGGTTCCAGGGTGGCGGGGTTTTTGGGATCGCAAAGGGTGTGACCCGTTTGGACGTTCTTCATCCCCACGATCGCAATGATGTCCCCTGCTTGGGCGGATTCAATTTCTTCCCGATCGTTGGCGTGCATTTCCACTAAACGACCAATGCGCTCGGTTTTGCCGGTGGCGGTGTTGAGGATGGTGTCCCCTTTGCTGAGGGTGCCGGAATAAATGCGGGTAAAGGTTAAAGCCCCAAAACGATCGTCCATGATCTTGAACGCCAAAGCCCGCAGGGGTTTATCGGGATCTACCAAGGCAACGCCGCCCGTGGGATGGCCTTCTAAATCCATTTCCGGTTGGGGGTTCACTTCCTGAGGATTGGGCAGATAATCCACAACTCCATCCAACACCAACTGCACCCCTTTGTTTTTAAAAGAGGAGCCGCAGTAGGTGGGGAAAAAGTCCAGCTTGATGGTTCCCTTACGAATGCAGCGCTTGATGCTCTCAATCTCTAGTTCTTCCCCTTCCAGGTACCGCTCCATCAGTTCATCGTCTTGTTCCACGGCGGTTTCGATCAGTTTTTCCCGATACTCTTCCACCAGATCCTTCATATCTTCGGGAACCTCTTGGACGGTGTAGTTCATGGGGTCGCCGGTTTCATCCCAGATCAAGGCTTTGCGGGTGAGAAGATCCACCACGCCGGTAAAGGAACTTTCTACTCCAATGGGCAGCACCATCACGAGGGGTTTAGCGCCGAGGACGGTTTCCACTTGCTTAACCACCCGGAAAAAGTCTGCCCCCATACGATCGAGCTTGTTGACGTAGATAATACGGGCAACTTTGGAATCGTTGGCGTAGCGCCAGTTGGTTTCGGACTGAGGTTCGACCCCACCGGAGCCGCAGAATACGCCGATCCCACCGTCTAGGACTTTGAGCGAGCGATACACTTCGATGGTGAAGTCTACGTGCCCTGGGGTGTCAATAATGTTGAACTGGTAATCTTTCCAAAAGCAAGAGGTAGCAGCGGATTGAATCGTAATTCCGCGCTCCTGTTCCTGCTCCATGAAGTCCGTGGTTGCAGCCCCCTCATGTACCTCACCAATCTTGTGGATCTTTCCAGTGAGCTTCAAAATCCGTTCGGTCGTTGTTGTTTTACCCGCGTCTACGTGGGCGAAAATACCAATATTGCGGTAGCGAGTGAGGTCTTTCATAGGTTCATCTGAGTCGTAGGAGTTAGAGGCGCTGCAAACGGTTGGTGACCACCTGAAAATGCAACGGACAAGTGCAACGGGAGCGCGACTAGGGCCACCCTCTGCTCGCCTTGACACGAACAGGTCAGACGTGGAACGTCCGAGGAGGGACTAGTTGCTTTACGTTTAATTAAGACAATATTTCTAATTGTAAATTATATTGACGATTTTCCACGCACCCCTAGATAAGATTGCCTCTGGCTAAGGGTTTCAGGCTGCAATCATCCGCATACAATCATCCGCATACTCAGATCCAACCAGGTCGATCGGGTGATGGGGGCACTGGTGGAGATAAAATCCACTCCGGTTTCCGCCACGGCTCGGATCCGCTCTAGGGTGATGTTGCCGGAGGCTTCAATTTTAATGTGGGGGCTGTGCTGGCGAATTCGCTCCACGGCTGTTTTCATGGAATCCAGGGGCATATTGTCCAACATGATCACGTCAATGCCCCCCTGGAGGGCTTCTTCCACCTGATCTAGGGTTTCCGTTTCCACTTCGATCCCTAGGGGGTAGGGGCTCGATCGTTTTACCGCTGTGATGGCGGCTGAAATGCCCCCTGCTGCGGCAATGTGGTTATCTTTAATCATGATGGCATCGTCTAACCCGAAGCGATGGTTACAGGCTCCGCCGATGCGGGAGGCATATTTTTCCAGGAGCCGCAGGCCTGGGGTGGTTTTGCGGGTATCCACCAACTGGGCAGGCAAATCCGCAATGCGATCGGCATAGGCACGGGTGGCGGTGGCAATACCCGACAGACGCATCACTAAATTTAAGGCGACCCGTTCCCCCATGAGCAGGGCGGCCCGATCCCCCCGGAAATCCGCGAGGGTGGTTCCGGCGCTAAGGGGTTGGCCTTCGGTGACGTTGAAGGTGGCGGTGAGGCTCGGATCCAGCAGTTGAAAGACCTGTACCGCGAGGGGCAACCCGGCCACCACGCCCGCTTCCTTGAGAATCCACCTAGCTGCTCCGATCGATTCCCCCGGTGAACAGATGCCCAAGGTCGTGTGATCTCCCCGGCCCAGGTCTTCCTGTAACCACGATCGGAGGAGGGGATCCAGCAAAATGGGGGGAGGGAGCATAGGGGTAGGGAGTGTTGAGTGTTGAGTGTTGAGTTTTGAGTTTTGAATTATGAATTATGAATTTTGAATTTTGAATTAGAGGGGGGTGCCGCTGAATTCTAGCAAGAGGGCGACAATTCCCAGGACAAAAATGACGGCGGTGATGATGGAGGGCATGGCGTAATCCTGTGTTGACTATCTCCTAGGGTAAAGGGCTGGTGGGGGGTGAGGGAGTCGAAATAACCGTTCTTCGGGTTCTTCGGTGGTTCTGTTCAGGCGGAAACTTGGCGATCGTAGTCTCGACAGTGGATGGCTTGCTCGGAGAGGGCGATCGTGGGATGGATGGGGCATTTGAGGTAGGGGCTATTGACAAAGAAGCGACAGCGACTACAGGGAATTTGATGGAGGCGGCGCAGGGTGAGGATTCCCCGTCTTAGTCCTCCTAGGGTTGTGAGGGTTAGGTTGGCGATCGTTGCCCAGGCGAGGAGCATGAACAGCAGTTGTCCGATGGTAATTCTGAAAACTGGGTTTAAGACTGGGTTAAGAACTGGATTTAAAGTTGGGATGTACCAGGTCATAGATTGCAACAGGGGCGGGGCTGAGGTTCAGGGTTTTATAGATTGATTTTATGGGTTGATTGGGATTCGTCCGATTTTTATGGTTTTGATTAAGGATTGGACTCATGCTCAGGAGTCAGCTTAGGTATGGGGAGATAACGATCGTTGCCAAGTTTCAATCAGAGGGGCGATCGTCTCTTGGTAGCGCTTTTGGAACTGGTCGGCACTAAACTGGGTCGCCCACTGGTGAATCTCTTGAGGATGGAAGGGGGAGGGCTTGAGGGCTTCAAAGGTCTGCACGGTTTGCACTAAGCTCTCGATGCTCTGCTCCCGGAACCATAACCCCGTAGGACGATCGGGATAATGAGAGAAGTCTCGGACGGTTTCTGCCGCTCCGCCTCGACCGTAGGCAATCACAGGGGTGCCACAGGCTTGGGCTTCCACGAGGGTAATGCCAAAATCCTCACAGGCGGCATAGACAAAGGCTTTGGCTCTGCCCATATAGTCTTCCACCACGGCGTTTGATTGGGCTCCCAAGAGGGTGATGTGGGGTTCTGCTAGGGATTGGATCAAGGGCAATTCTGGCCCACTGCCAATGACCACGAGGGGGAGTTTCAGTTGGTTAAAGGCTTGGACAATGAGGGGAATTTTTTTATAGGGAACACAGCGGGCAACGGTTAAATAAAATTCTTCTTTTTGCAGATTTAAGGGGAAACGATCGAGATTAACCGGGGGATAAACCACCGTAGCGGAGCGCCGATAGCATTTTTCAATCCGACGGGCGGTGTGGTAAGAATTGGCAATAAAATGATCCACCCGGTTCGCAGAAATGACATCCCACTGCCTTAACGTATGCAATAAAAAACGAGTGGCCCAACCGATCGCCCCCTTGCCCCAACGACTCTGGTGCAGATAATCGAAGGTGAGATCCCACACATAGCGCATGGGAGTATGACAATAGCAAATATGGAGTTGATGGGGAGCCACTAAAACTCCCTTCGCCACCGCATGGGAAGAGGAGAGAATCACATCATAGGATCGCAAATCTAACTGCTCGATCGCCAGGGGTAAAAAGGGTAAATAATTTTGTACCCCCTGCTGAGCCTTGGGAAAATATTGTAAAAATGTCGTACCAATTTTTCGTTGATATAAATAGCTCTGGGGATTTCTTGATTCAAAATCAATCAACGCATATAAATCCGCATCGATCGTTTTTAAAATATCCTGCACCACCAACTCCGATCCCCCAGTGGCAAAAGGCGTGAGCCATTCATGAACTAAGGCATATTTTAAGGAACTCAAGGGATAGGCGGGGGATGCATCTAGGGTCATAAAACGTTCAGATTAGGCGTTGCTAGAGTAGGCTAACCCATCCTATAGTAAATTCCTAGCCAACGCAGCGGAAGTTGCTCATGACTAACGAGGGTGAGGGTTCCCTTCTGGTGATCCTTTTGTGTGGTGGCGACAAAAGCACTCAGGCTTCCGATATAAACAAAGCAAAGAAACTAGCTCAACAATTAGAGGATTAAAAATGGCTATTCCTACCACTCCATGGGACTCAGCAGAGCATCTCAAAACAGAAGAAGATATTCAACTATATTTAGAAGCTTGTCTCGAAGAATCAGACGATGATCCGAATCTGATCCTCCATGCTTTCAGGGTTATCGCTCGCGCCAAGAATATGACACCGTTAGCAAAAGATGCAGGTTTAACCAGAGAGGGACTAGACCAAGCATTATCGCCTGATGGTAATCCTAGCTTTGCCACCGTGGCCAGAATTGCTAGAGCGCTGGGATATAAGTTAACTGTCCAGTTAGAAAGCTAATCCTACGGGTGTATTTCGGGGGTATTTTGTATTTTG
>DALYGI010000288.1:0-5785 GCA_031971595.1 Prochlorotrichaceae cyanobacterium CTOTU29312 | reverse complement strand
GTAACATTCCTGCTCTTGCCGACGAGCGGTCTGGAGGATGGTTTTCACCTGGGGGAAACTGGGCCGGTTTGGGTTAATTCCCGTTCCAGCCGTTCTAACGTGCGGGAGAGTTCCTGCTGTTGTCCTTTCACCAATCCTAAAGCGTTCGCAAAAGGTTGAAGCCAATTGGCATCCACCAAGGATTCCCCCGCTAAACCAATGATGCGATGGAGGTTATCCGCACTGACCCGCACCACCCGATCCACGGGCATGAGGGTAGTGGGAGGGTCTGAGGTGGCCCGCAGGCTAGAGGGCGATCGGGTAGAGAGGGCGGAGGATTGGGCGGCTGCATCTCCCCCTAGGGACAAAAAGAGTTCCTGAAGGCTGGACTGTAAACTTTCTAGGACTTCCTCCTGGGTTTCTAGCCAGGCAAGGATCTGATCCCGATGAATGCGATGTAAGTTATCGAGCCAATCTACCCCCTGAAAAAGCCGATCCAGAGCGGCAGAGTCCACCGGGGTGGGATGGTTTTGTACATAATTTTGCAGACAGATAAAACAACTTTCCATCTGGTGGGACAACTCCACCACCGGCTGAAGTTCCAGCATCCTGGCCGCTCCCTTAATGGAATGGGCTGCCCGCATCAAGGACTCGATCGCAGTGGGATCCGCTTGACTTTCTAAGGCCAGGAGCCCCTCGTTCAGGACATTGACCTGTTGCTCCACTTCCTGACAAAAGGTGTCCATCAGGGCTGGGTCATGGGAATGGGTCATGGGAATGAGGTATGGGGATGAAGTATGAACTTAAATTAAATTAAATGGTGATGCAGCAATTCTCATTATAGAGATTAGCGTAGGGGCAATCCCCCCGTGGTTTGCCCGTGGTTTGCCCGTGGTTGCCGCTGTTTGTCCGTATTGCCCCAGTTTGGAACTTAGAGGGGGGTTTGGCTTGGAACTCCGATCGCTCTGGGATAGGCATTAGGGGTCGGCCCAACTTTGTTCAAATACACGCAATGGCGAATGCCACCGGTTAGGGGAGTTGTCCAGGCTTGAACCGCTTTGAGTTCTCCCCCCAATTGCTGCGCTACCTGGCTCAGGTGCTTTTCTTCTTCCCCTGTCCATTGGCCGCGATAGAGTACGGCGGTTCCGCCCAGTTTCAGGAGGGGCAGGGCATATTCGGCACAGACGGCGGGGGTGCCCACGGCTCGAATTAAGGCCAGATCGTATTGCGATCGGTGTTGACGATCGTGCCCCAAGGTTTCCACCCGATCGACGATCATTTTGACGGTGTTGAGTTTCAGGGTTTGAATGACCTCTTGCAGGAAGGTGATTTTCTTACGGGTAGAGTCCAGTAGGGTAATCTGGGTTTGGGGCAGGACGATCGCGGCGACGATGCCCGGAAAACCACCCCCGGTGCCAATATCAATTCCGCGCTGGGGTTGGAGTTGGGACATTTTACCGAAAACCTCACCAGAAATTTCACTGGGATTTTCCCTGGATAGCCAAGGGGATAACCCACTTAAGGAGTCCCAAATATGCTTTTCCCAAAAGGCTTCTTCGTCGGTAATACGGGTAAGGTTAAATTGACGATTGCCCCGTAGAATTTCGCTATATAACTGAGTGAATTGTTCCTGTTGAATCGCTTGGGGAGACCAGCTTAAGGTTTTGTATAACTGTGAAAGAATTTCGGGATTCATGGGTTTAGAATTGAGAATTGAGAATTGAGAATTGAGAATTGAGAATTGAGAATTGGGAATTGGGAATTAGGAATTGAGAATTAGGAATTGGGAATTAACGGTGTGTGCAACTTAAGGGGCAAGATCTCCGGTTTATCGTAAGGAATGCGGACTTTATAACCTGGAATTTCACTACCAAGACACCGAAACGCCTTTGTGTTCTTTGTGCCTCTGTGGTTTAATCCTGAACTTTCCGGTTTATTTAATTCACGATCCTAAGAATGCAGCCCAATCCCTTGATGTTATTTCCCCAGAAATCGGGGATCTGAGAATAGTTGCACATCACGTCAGAGTAGGGATTTGCAACAGTAGGAAGGAATACGAACGATCGTTTTAACCGGGAGATGATCGGAACCGATGGAGGGGCCTACTTCAAAGTCTTCAATTGCTACTGCGGGACTCACTAAAATGTGATCTAGGGGAGTGGCTAACCAGGGAGTTTCCGTAGACCAGGTGGGCTGAATGCCAAACCCTTGACGGCTATTTTTTAAGGCTGATCGGTTCACAAAGTCTTGATAGATCGGAGACCAGGGGCTAGTATTCAAATCTCCCAGCACTAGGTTCGGCCCTTTGGTGTTCTGAATCTGTTGAGAGGCTTCTGCTAACAGAGCATTACGCTCACGGGCCGCCTGTGCGCCAACGGGGGGATAGGGGTGGATGCCCCAGAGGGTGAGGGGGGTGGTTCCCAGGGTTAACTTTGCTTCAATCCAGGGAATTTTCCTGACTCCAAAGCTGTGAATCTGCATCTGGGTCAGGGGCAGACGACTATAGAGGGCAATCCCAAAAGCATCGGAACGAGCTTCTCTGATCTGATAGGGAAAGGTCTGATCCCAGACCGTTAGTGCCTCTTCCCAAGCAGGGGAGTATTCCTCCACAACGATGAGATCCGGTTGGTGTTGATTCACCCACTGCAATAAGCGATCGTACTCTTGATTCCCATAAAAAACATTGGCAAGGGCGATCGTTAAGGGGGATGAGACCATAGGAATTTGAGCGCTGGCGCTATTTCTAGGCAAATACCAGGGCACCACCGCAACGGCATTTAGTCCCATGCTTAAACAGAGAATGACCAGCAACCAACGAGAGCGGCTGAGAAGAACACCAGGGAGTAACACCGCCCCAGCCACTAGATATTGCGGTCTAAAATGGGTCGTCAGTTCCAACAACCAGAAAAACCGAGCCCCCACCCCCGCAAAGGAGAGCAGAAATACCCCCATGACCAAGGGGGCTAACCCGTTCGTCAAGTTTGTTAAAATTGAGCGGTAGCCAGTCATGGTTCAGCGGGATTTAGTGCCTATGTCCAATCAATCTTGGGTAACCGATATTTCCCTAACTCCGGTAGCAAGCCACAAAAAAAGCAGGTTTTTAAACCTGCCTATTGAGCAGAAATTACACTCTCTTTAACGATCGCTAATGAGGGCGCGGGGACGTTCCGGTAACCGTAAATCTTCTCCAGATGTGGTAGGAGTGGTTTCCGTGTAATATTCCCGACGGGCCAAAACGATCGCCCCAATTAATGCCATCAGCAACAAGACAGAAGCCAGTTCAAAGGGCAAGAGGTAATCGGAGAAAAAGTGCCTGCCAATGACGTAAATTGCCTGATCTCCCGCTGCCATATCCGAGGACGCTTGCCATAGGGTGGTTACCACGGTGGAAGCTAATAGGGCAAATAAACCAGTACAAACCAGTGCCGTTGCTATTTTCCGTAAGCCAGTGTAGGGCAAGGGTTTAAAGTCTTCCTGCTTGTTCACCAACATAATGGCAAACAAAATCAGCACATTAACCGCCCCCACATAAATCAGAATTTGGGCTGCGGCTACAAAACTGGCGTTTAAGAGCAAATATAACCCTGAAATGCCAACGAAGACTCCCCCTAACAGGAATGCTGCATAGACAATGCTATTGGTTAGGACAACGCCTAAGCCGCCTATGATCACAATGGCTGAGAGAATGACAAAAGAAACGATTTGTACACCTTCGGCTAAATTCACCGTATCTTCCTCGCTAATGGGCTAATGGGTTTGATGGGTCAGGGCTATAGGAAATCGAGCTATTGTAAATAGATCTTGTGGATAGACCTATAGATCTATAGATCTAATGTGAACAGAACTATTGTAAATAGAACTACTGTGGGGGTTGGCCAGCGCGGGGCTGCTCATCTGGGACATCATGGGGATCCATCACGCCTTTGGGTAAATAAGCCAGTTCCCGCAGGGGGGTCACCATGGGATCTTGGGTGACTTTGTAGGGCAGACGACCGAGGGCTACGCTGTCATAATTTAAGTCGTGACGATCGTAGGCGGCTAGCTCGTATTCTTCCGTCATGGATAGGCAATTGGTGGGGCAATATTCCACACAATTCCCACAAAAAATACAAACCCCAAAGTCAATACTGTAGTGCTTGAGTTCTTTCTTTTTCAGTTGACGATTAAATGTCCAATCCACCACGGGCAGGTTAATGGGACACACCCGCACACACACTTCACAGGCAATACACTTATCAAATTCAAAGTGAATACGACCCCGAAAACGTTCCGAAGGAATTAGCTTTTCGTAGGGATATTGCACCGTGACAGGACGGCGGCTCATGTGATCGAAGGTAACGGACAAGCCTTGACCAATATATTTGGCGGCTTGCACACTTTCCTTGGCATAGTCTTGAACTTGCTTCAGAAATTTCAACATGGATGCTAACCTCCAAAGGCAACAGGAAAAGAGAGTTTTAAGGCAGCGGTGAGCAATAGATTCACGAGGGACACGGGCAACAGGAATTTCCAGCCTAAATCCAATAGCTGGTCAATCCGCACACGGGGCACTGTCCAGCGTAGCAAAATTGCAATAAAGACCAGCAGATAGGTTTTTACCAAGGTCATAATCAGCCCCAGGGACGCAATCACCACCTGTAAAATCACATTGGTTTCGGGGATGCCCAGCCAATTTGCCACCAGATCCAAAGGAATCGGAAATTCCCAGCCCCCCAGGTAGAGAATGGAGACAAAGAGGGCAGACAGTACGAGGTTGACATAGGAACCCACGTAAAACAGACCAAACTTCATCCCCGCATACTCGGTTTGATAGCCCGCCACCAATTCTTCTTCCGCTTCCGGTAAGTCAAAGGGCAGACGTTCGCATTCCGCTAGGGCTGCAATCCAAAAAATTAAAAACCCCACAGGCTGCCGCCACAGGTTCCACCCCAAAATGCCATACCCGGATTGTTGCTGCACAATATCGATCGTGCTGAGGGAGTTGGACATCATCACAATGGCGAGAACCGCCAAAGCCAGGGGGATTTCGTAGCTAATGGACTGCGCCGCTGCCCGTAATCCTCCCAGGAGTGCATATTTATTATTAGAGGAATAGCCAGACATCAACAAACCGATGGGCTGAATGCTAGACAGGGCAATCCAGAGGAAGACCCCCAGCCCCAGATTGGTAATCACTAAATCCTGGCCAAAGGGAACCACCAGGTAAGACACAAACACCGGGATCACCACTAAAACCGGCCCCAGGGTAAAGAGGATGGCATCGGACTTAACGGGAATGACATCTTCCTTAAAGATCAGCTTGAGACCATCCACCACGGGCTGCAATACACCCAACGGCCCCGCATACTCCGGGCCAATCCGCTGTTGGGCCGCAGCGGAGATTTTTCGCTCTAGCCACACAGACACCAATACCCCAACGGTGGCAACCATAATCATTAGCAACATGGGTAAAGGCATCCAGATGGCCTTAGCCAATCCGGGGGGCAGTCCGAGATCTTTCAAGGACTGAATAAAGGTTCCTTGCAGGTCAATTCCTGAATTCATAGGCTTCTGGGGAATGCTCAGGGCAGCGATCGTTCTGTGATCGATCGCCCCAAGTCAGTTAGTGTCGCGGCGATCGTCATTGAGTAGTATAAGCCGATCGCTACATCCCTGTATACGAAAACTTCCCCCGTTCTGCTAAAAACCTTTGATGGAATGGATAGAGTGGGGAATAGGGAATAGGGAATGGGGAATGGGGAATGGGGAATGGGGAGTAGGGGAGTAGGGAGTAGGGGAGTAGGGAATAGGGGAGTAGGGAATAGGG
>DALYGI010000287.1:0-5807 GCA_031971595.1 Prochlorotrichaceae cyanobacterium CTOTU29312 | reverse complement strand
TCTTCAGAACCTTTAGAACTTTCAGAATTTTCAGAATTTTCAGAACGATCGTTTACACCTTGGGACAAGGAGCCATCCATGGACGTTGCCATAGACGTTGCCATAGGCGTTGCCAAAGATGTTGCCAAGGTTTTGGCTTCCCCCCAATTATTAAAGAGATCATCCTCATCGGGTAAAGCCTCCGCCTTATCTGATACACCCTCTCCTAGATCTTCTGCGAAATCCCCCAGATCAACCCCCAGATCAGCCACCAGATCACTATCTGTAAAATCCTCGCCCATAGCTTGACTAACGGGGGCTAGGGGTTCGCTAAAATAGTCCCCAAATAGATCATTATCCTCTAGTAGATCATTATCCTCTAGATCACTAGCCCCCACTCCACTAGCCCCTACTCCACTAGCCCCCACTCCACTATGATTCTGGGCCTGATCATTTTCTAACACCTCATCCATCATCTGCTCCTGTTCCCCCATGTCTGGAGAGGGCGCACCAAACCCAGAGAACCAATCTTCATCAAAGATCTCCTCTGTCCCGTGGTTGACCTCATCAATGCCCGTGGCAGTTTCAGAAGGTGCAAACACCTCATCCGGCACAGGCTCTTGGGGCGGCAGGGGGAGGGTGGGAATACTGGCGATGCCTTGGGGGGCAGGGGTTAGCTCAGAAAAACGATATTCAGTCCAGTCCGGTTTGGGTGGATCGGCCAGGGCTAAGGTGGAGGGCAATATGCTTAAAACGGGTTTCGTGGCATGGGGGGCAAAGGTAAACCCCAAGCTCAGGTGTAAGGTTCCCTTTTGCCAGGGCTGACTAGGGGCAATAATGTCACTGGGAACGGCTTCCGTGAGGAGGGTTTGCAAGGGCAGGGTATTTTCCCCGATCGTGGTTTGGAGGGTTTGGAGCAGCCCCTCAGCCCAAAAGACGATCGAATTTGACCAACGCAGGAGGGAGTCGGAATGGAGTTCTGGCAGGGGGGGCGCAGCGGTCACCAAATCCATCTGCCACTGAAAATTGGGGGTTTGAACACTTAAAACGGCCATGAGCCGCAAAATCCCCGGTGTCCATTCCTTCCCCGCTTGAAATAACTCCGCAGGAATACCGCCCAACAGTTGCATCGTTTCCACAGAGGAGCGAGCCACCCCCCACAGGAGTTGAGAAATGGCATCGGACAGGATTAAACGATCGCTCAGTAATTTTTGTAAGGGCGCAAAGGGATGACTAGGGGGGAGCCCTGGATAGAGCCAACTTTTTTCTAGGCAATCCAGCACATCCAGTGCCTCATCCATCACATAGGGTAGCAACGTTTCCGCATCCACCACTCGATCCTTGGCCCACCCCCCAGCAGGCGATCGAACCCAGGCCACGATCGCCATTAAACGCTCCATCGCCGCCATCAATTCAGGAGTTACCCGCCAAGTATCTTGATGGTTCAGAACGGGCAGACCCCCTTCTTGGACTTGAAGAACTGTCTGGGTAAGGATTTCACTTGTTAAAGGCTCTGGCACAGCAACCACTCCTTCTGTCAGGATTGGGGGTGACGAGGCTGAACCAGCGATCTGAACCCCAGTTTGCATCATGCCCCCGGATGGAATGAACAGGTTATAACTAGCATTGCATTCAGCCAACCATTTTAGATCGGGAATTCAACCCATAAGGAACAAAACTTGGCTTTCCTTGTTGTTGTCTGGTGTCCCATAGCGCATTATACCTACAGGGCATTACACACTGACCGGATCGCCCAAAATTCAAGACTTTAAGGCTTCTCGTCCATTAAAATCATAAGCACTTAACGATCGCTCCTAGGGATGATCCGGACAAAAGTGGGAGGTTAGGGGGATGGGGAATGGGGAATAGGGAATAGGGAATAGGGAATAGGTGGCTGCATGGAATCTGTCTTAATAAAAAAAAATTTAAAGCTGGGGAGGAGTTTAGATTATGCTTGGAGGGTAGATCTAAGATCTAAGTGCAGAAGACGATCGCAAGTTTTTCGGTGGATACGCGGCTGAGGCAACTGCGTCGCAATTAGTTTTACTGATTTTTAGTTCTAGTGATTTAGCGAATATCTCAATTCTCAACCCAGGAGATAACCATGACCACCCTAGAAATGGCAATCAAAAAAATTCAACAGTTTACCCCAGAACAATTGGTTAAGATCTGCGAATATATTGATTTTCTGGAATTTCAAGCCAATCAACAAAAACAGACTCCCCTCGCAAAAGCCCCCCAACAAAAGCAAGACTTTTTTGCCGCCGCCGGGATCTGGGAAGAAAAAAATATCACCCTAGAGCAAATCCGTAAAGACGCATGGGGCAAAGAAAATCTATGATTTTGTGTGATACCAATATCCTTATTGAATTTTATAAAAACAATCCAGTCGTCATTCAAACATTACGCCTAGTCGGAAGTCAAAACCTTGCTATTAGTGCCATCACCAGAGCCGAACTGTATTATGGCGCAATGAATAAAACTGAACTCAGTCGCATCCAGAAACACCTAGACTTACTCATCAATATTTCCATAGATAAAACCATCTCAGAGCAATTTATCCAACTCATGGTGCAATATTCCCTAAGCCATAAACTGACTATTCCTGATGCACTCATTGCTGCAACAGCCCTAACCCAAAACATCTGCCTCTATACCCTCAACATCAAAGACTTTCGCTTTATTCAACAGTTAAATCTTTATCAACCACCCCATCCCTAACCCCTATGACTGCATTCGACGAACTCAACCGTTTTCTAGAAGATCGCCTAGAGGAATTTCTGCAAAGTAATCCTCATCTAGAACTCCTGGCCCTAGATGAGCAACTGCAAGAACAACAGGTGAATGCCCAACGATCGCTAACTCAATTACAAACCCAGGAAACCCAGATTCAAAGCCAAATTTTAGCCACTGCCCGTGAGGTGGAACTGTGGCACCATCGGGTACGGAAGGCAGAAGCAGCAGGTCGGATGGATTTAGCAGGCCCCGCCCGCGATCGGGAGGCGGCTCTGTTTCGGCAGGGAAATCAACTCTGGGGGCAAATGCAGGGGATTCAAGCCCAAGTTCAGACCTTGCAGGACACCCTAAAGCACCTGAACGATCGTCGGGCCGAGGTGAAGCAGAAGATTCAGACCCTCCGGCAACAAGCTCAGCAGTCTACAACTGCGGCCGGTAGCCCTGCCAGCAATCCTTGGACGGCATCTCCTCCGCCCCCGAAAGCAGCGGATCCCCTAGAGGCGGTTTTTCAACAGTGGGAAACGGATCTGGAATTGGAGGATCTCAAGCGCCAAATGCAGCGTTAGGACTTTCTAGCCTTGGGATAGATGTAGACGATCGCCGTCTAGACACCAGACAACTAGACACTAGAAAATCCCTCCCCCCTCCTCCTAAAAGTGCAATAAAATCAACAAGAATCAACGAGCAGCTAAGACAGCCATGACCACAACAGCCATGACCACCACTCACCCTAAACTGACTCAATTGCAGCAGTTATTTCAAGACATGGATCGGGCCGTGATTGCCTATTCTGGCGGCATTGACAGTACCCTTGTGGCTAAGGTTGCCTACGATGTACTGGGGGATCGGGCCTTGGCTATTACGGCGGTTTCCCCCTCCCTGTTACCCCAAGATCTAGAAGATGCAAAGGTGCAGGCGGCGACCATTGGCATTGCCCATGAGTGGGTCGAAACCTATGAAATGGAAAACCCGAATTACACCAGTAATCCGGTGAATCGGTGTTATTTTTGCAAAAGCGAACTGCACGATACCCTGAAACCCCTGGCCCTGGAACGGGGCTATCCCTATGTAATTGATGGGGTGAATGCGGATGATTTGCAGGACTATCGCCCTGGAATCCAGGCGGCGAAGGAACGGGGTGCCCGATCGCCCTTGGCGGAGGTGGGCATTAGTAAGTTAGAGGTGCGGGAACTGTCTAAACTGTTGGGGCTGCCTTGGTGGAATAAACCGGCTCAACCCTGTCTGTCATCCCGGTTTCCCTATGGCGAAAGTATTACGATCGAGAAATTGCAGCGCGTGGGACGGGCGGAACAATATTTACGTTCCCTCGGCTGGACAGAGGTGCGGGTACGATCGGCGGATGATACGGCCCGCATTGAAATCCCCAGCGATCGTTTGCTGGAGTTTATGCAGACTACGCCCCTCCCCACCTTGGTTAGTACCTTTCAAAGCTATGGTTTCCTGTTTGTGACTTTAGATTTAGAAGGCTTTCAAAGTGGTAAATTAAACCGCAGTTTAACCGCCGTTTAATCCTAGTTTCACCACTATGCAATTTGCGATCGTTCATATTTGTCCGCCCAAGGGAAATCACTATGCCTTAGCG
Organism: Prochlorotrichaceae cyanobacterium CTOTU29312; assembly: GCA_031971595.1. Classification (GTDB taxonomy): domain Bacteria; phylum Cyanobacteriota; class Cyanobacteriia; order Prochlorotrichales; family Prochlorotrichaceae; genus JBEAPM01. Next base: position 1,489 of record DALYGI010000287.1, on the reverse strand, counting down.
GAAATGGCGGAAACGGTTTTTCTGGGCTTAAAAAGTCTAGGACACGATTGTATTCAGTTGGCACCTGCGGATTTGTTTGAGATTGCCGCTGCTCCGCCCCCAAACGATCGCCAATTCATTATCTTTGGCAGTAATTCTATTCCTTTGTATGAAAACCCTTTTCCCCTGCCAAGGAGTAGTATTTTATATAACTTTGAACAAATCTATCCTCAATCACCCTGGTTAAGAGCGGGTTATATTGATTATTTGTGTCAATATCCAGTGTGGGATTATAGCTTAGCCAATATTGCAAAGCTGAGGCAATTAGGGATTCACCATGCAGCCCATGTACCTGTAGGCTATATTCCCGAAATGACCCGCATTGTGCCTCAGAAAAATCCTGATATTGATGTTTTATTTTATGGCTGTATTAACGATCGTCGTCAACAGGTTTTAGATGATCTCAGCGCCGCAGGGGTAAAGGTGGAAGCCCTGTTTGGCATTTATGGACAGGAGCGAGATGCTTATATTGCTCGATCGAAAATTGTTTTAAATATGCACTTTTATGAGGCTAAGGTCTTTGAAATTGTCCGTGTGTCTTACCTTTTAGCCAATCGTGCCTTTGTTATTTCAGAACAGGGAAGTAATCCCGAAGAAGAAGCCTACTTTGCCGATGGGGTTGTCTTTACACCCTACGAAAATTTAGTACAATCCTGCCTGGACTATTTAACACAGGATGCTGAACGTCAAGCCATTGCCCAGCGGGGATTTGAAAAGATTCAACAGTGTTCTGCCGTGGTCTATCTTCAACAGGGACTAGAGGCACTGCCTCACCTAAAGCCCGTCCAGGATCCCTCCGGTCTGTTTATTCGAGATTTTTACCGCAAATATTTAGCTAAACGCGCTTTTTATATTGGAGAGTATCAACAGTCGATCGTTTTTTACGAAGAAACTCTACAGGTGGATCCCCTCTGTCTAGAAAGCTATTGGACACTAGGATTAGTGTTGCGCTGTGTGGGGGATGATTTGACCGCCGATATGGTCTGGGCTACGGCTTTAGAGGGTACAGATTTAGAAGATTTAGAAGAATCTGGAACTGATCCCGATCCCCACATCAATTCTGAGACTGAGACTGATATTGATCATCCTGACCCCGATCGCCTTGCCCATTTAGTTGACTTTCTTCAGAGAGAATATCAACAACAAGTAGAGCGTCAACTCACCCTGCAATCCCTCAACTCTCAACCGCAAACACAGCAGGAATTAGAGGTTTCTCATACCATTCTCAGGACGATCGATGCCAGCCTCAAAGCGATCGAAGCCTGGCGCTAGATTGTCTATGGTCTAGGGCTATCTAGGATTATCTAGGGGGAAGATAGAACCTGAATATTGATGGATACCGCTAGATTAGACGCTACGGGGACTTGCTCAATTTGAGCCGGGTCAAAGGGCCACCCGGGTATCAACTTAAGGCGAAAACTCCTACACAGAGCCGATCCCAGCCTGCAAG
>DALYGI010000286.1:0-5809 GCA_031971595.1 Prochlorotrichaceae cyanobacterium CTOTU29312 | reverse complement strand
TAACGCGATGTGCAACTATTCTCAGATCCCCGGTTTCTGGGGACATCGTATCAAGATCTTGGGTTTCGTTCTAAAAGAAACCGGGGATCTTGGCACTTAAGTTGCACACGCCGTTAGGATAAGCTAATCCGATCGTCTCATCTGTACGTTTTCAGGACTAAAGCCCTCACTACAAGCAATCTCAAAATTCAAATCTAATCCCTAACTCAAAACTCATCCCTATTCCCTATTCCCTATTCCCTATTCCCCATTCCCCATTCCCTATTCTCATGACCCAAGAGACTTCCCCCACACCAGAAATCACCCCTGGACGCTGTTTAACAGGCTCCCTCATTTCCGGGGGATTTGGCTTTTTTTTGTATCAATTAACCTTCTCGATCGCTACCACCTTTGCCAATAAACCCGTGGCTCAAAAAAGCTATCTTGCCACTAATATTGGCATTGCGGTGCGAACCTTAGTGGTGGGGGCCTGTTCCTTGGCTACCTTTATTTTTGTGATGGCTGCTGTGGGATTGCTGCTCTTAGGGATTCAGACGGTTTTCCGCAAGACTGAAAATAAGGTTTTGTAGGAGTGGTTTCCCATGCTCGATCGTATTTCTAGGGTGATTAATTGGTTTCTAACGGGGAATTTCTTTTTTGTCTTAGCCAGTTTTGCTTGGTTTATGGTGGCCCTGTTGGGGCGAAGTTTTCAACTGTCTTGGGGGCTAGATCTATGGTACTCCCTCTGGCAACCCCTGTTTAGTCCGTCCATTGGTTTGCTGATGGGAGGAGCGATCGTTAGTGGGGTGGGGCGCTGGGGGTGGCAACGGTGGCAAGTCTGGCGGGGAGACAGGAATTAAGAATTAGGAATTAGGGGGGTAAGGATTAGGAATTAGGGGGTAAGTAAACCAGAAAGTTCAGGATTAAACGACGGAGGTACGGAGAACACAAAGGTATTCTTTCGGGGCTTTTTGTAACAGTCTGACTGATCCAATTCAAATTTAATCCCACTCAAAATTAAAAATCCCCCTAATCCAGGAAATTCAGGATCTAGGGGGATCGAGGCAACCATTCTCAGATGCCTCCAAAAACCGGGGATCTTGGCCAACCATTGGCGCTGGGAGATACCGTTAAATCGTTTTAACTAAGACTCCTGGTTCCCGTTGTTGGGGCAAAATATCCAAGCTATCTAGTCGGGCACAGAATTTTAGATCCTCTAGGTTGTCTAGCCCTAAAAGCCGCTGGCCGTGGCTGGCGTGTTCCAAGAGTCCTAAAAGGTTGTCTTTCCAGTGGTGAAAGAGGGCAAGGGCGGCGATCGTTTCGTCATTCCCAGCGATCGTTTTCAGATCAGTTATCTCGGTGAGGGCGGCCATAATGGATCCGGCACACACGGAATCTTCTAGGGAATAGCTCCCTTCCCAGCCAGAACCCACAATCCAAACCGTTTCCGGCTGATGGGTTTGTAAGTACCGCACCACACTATGGCGATTAATTAAGGCTGCCGTTAACACTACTGGGGCAGACTGTACCCGTTGTAAGGCTCTGGTGCCGTTGGTGGTACTAATAAACAAACGAGAACCCGCAAAACGATCGGGAGTGCAGTCTAGGGGAGAATTGCCTAAATCACAGCCCTCAACCGTCTTTCCCCCTCGCTCTCCGGCGCGTAACCGTCGATCGCTGGGCCAGGCTTCACTGACCTGCATCAACTCCTCTAAATCCTTAAAAGCTTGTACCGCTTCTGCCCCTGCATGGAGGGCCGCAGCGATCGTGGTGGTGGCCCGCAGGACATCAATGACGATGGCACAGGCGGGGGTAACTGGATCCGGGACTAATTCAGGGGTGTGGTAAAAAAAGAGCTTCACAGGAAATTCCATTGATTATTTAGTTTATATAGAAGAATACCCTATGTCAGCCTGGGATGAGGTCACTGTCAAAGCAGATCAATTGAATTAAAATCCATTAAGCTTTATAAAAGCTAAAGCTGGCATGGACTGCTTCTTGACCCATGCTTTGCCCCCAACGTTTTGGATCCACCCCGATCCACAAGAGCGATCGATTAACCTCAGGGCACCTAACCTCTTAAAACAGAAGATCATTATGAACCTTAAAGACTTGGCTCCAGCGGATAAACAAGCGGTAGCTATCTACTTTCCCTACTATAGTACCCAAAATAAGCGTCAAGTCCTTCCCTTTGCCATTACCCTATACAAGCAAGCTGCCCTAGAGGGGGCCCGACACATTGAGGGGGGCGAAGCAATTCCTTTTGTGGCCAGTTGGATGGTGTCCAATTTACCGGCGGATATAACCCGTTGTCGCATCCAGTTTAATCATGACGGGGATCTCAGTTATGAGGTTATGTTATCCAATCATGAATTTATTGATTTTTTAATTGATATGTTAATCAATTTTAAGCGAACTAAGAATGTTGATTTCCCCCAGGCTTTCTATCGCCGTTTGATGCAATTTGATGCGGTAGCTTAGGGTAGATTCATCCTAAAAATTATGTTTTCCTACGATCGTTATCTCCACTTTAGAGAGACGGATGCAGCGGGGGTCGTTTACTTTAGTGAAGTGTTGAATCTGTGCCATGAAGCCTATGAAGCATCCCTCCGGGCAGCGGCGGTTGATCTCAAAGCTTTTTTTAGTGCCACGGAGACAACGATCGTTCCCATTGTTCACGCAGAAGTAAGCTTCTTTAAGCCTCTCTACTGTGGCGATCGAATCTGGATTGATCTGACCCTAAATCCCCTAGAGTCCAGTCCAAATTCCAAACTCAATTCTGAGCTAAACGCCAACCTGAAATTATCTGTTTCTAGCGAATTTGAACTGACCTATAAACTCTATACCACCCCAGACCGAAGCGATCGGCCCGTGGCTGAGGCCAAAACCCGCCATGTGTGCTTAACCACCACTCGTCAGCGCCAAGACTGTTCCCTCTACCTAGGGGCGTGGATGGCTTTGCTCCAGAGGAGTTCGGGGTGAGGGCTGATGCTGTAATCCACTAGCTTTGGTTCCCTAGGTGCTTCACTTTTAGTGTTTAATGTTTGCTGTTTGCTCTTTGATTTTTGTTGTTCCGTTCTCTTGTCTTTGTTGATTATTGTTTACCTGTCCTATGACTTCTGCAAATCGATCGATTCCCCCAGACATCCAAGCTATTTTGCAGCGGTATCACGGTAGTATTCCCCGTAAAGCTTGGTGGGAAATTCTCAGTGCTTTTGTGCCCTTTGGTTTGACCTGGGGGCTTATGGTCTGGAGTTTGCAATTTCCTTACTGGATCACCCTCCTCCTGGCGATCGTTCCCAGTGCTTTTTTGCTGAGAATTTTTAGTATTCAGCACGATTGTGGTCACTACTCATTTTTTGAGTCTAAACGGGCGAATGACACCCTCGGCATGATCTGTAGCATTTTGACCTTAACCCCCTATCATTATTGGCTACGCTCCCATGCCTATCACCACGCCCATGTGTCTAATTTAGACTTTCAAGCCACGGGTTACGTTAAGCTGCTGTCCGTTAAGGATTTTGAAAATCTCTCACCGTTCCAACAACGCCTCTACCGTATCTATCGACATCCCCTGATTCTGTTTGTCTTCGGGCCGTTCCTTCAGTTTCTTATTCTTCAGCGGTTAACCTTCCGCATTTCCCCCACCTGGCGCAAAGAACGTCGTTGGGTACATATTACGAATGCCTTGATTTTATTAACCGTAACCCTCCTCAGTCTGTGGCTAGGATGGCGATCGGTGCTGATGGTAGAACTGCCGATCGTTTTTATCACATCCAGTTTGGGAGTGTGGTTATTTTACGTCCAACATACCTATGAAGATTCCTACTTTAGCCACAGTGACGGTTGGGATTGGTATCAGGCTGCCATGGGCGGTAGCTCCCTCTATGACCTGCCAGTGCTCCTCCATTTCTTTAGCGGCAATACGGGCTTCCACCACATTCACCATTTAGATCCCCTCATTCCCAACTACAGCCTGCGTAATTGCTACCACGAAAATCCCTGTTTTCAGACTGCGCATAAAATCTCCCTGGCAGACAGCTTGAAATCTATCCCCCTGGCCCTGTGGGATGAAGACCAGCAAAAAATGGTGAGTTTACAACACTTCAAATTTGAGGGAGATTTGTTATAATTTCTTTACATTCTTCTGCGTGTATAACCAGAAACACTGACCTACCGTATGATACGGATATCTATTGAGAATGAATTTTTCCTTCTTTCCCGATCCCAGTTCCCGTCAAACTCCTTATCAAGTGGGTATCTTGCTGTGCGTTATGCTGGTGCTGTTTTTGAAATTAGCCGTAACCCACAATTCCGCTTTTTATAAGCCGCTCATTCATAAGCAGGAGATTTTTCAATCGCTTCCCCCCCAGGTGTTGGAATTTTCCTTAAGGGGGGCCAGCTATTAAGGCTAGATCATGGGTGAGTTTCGTAAGTTATATTTTTTACTGCCGGGCTTGCGTGGCCGCTATGCCTGTGGGGGGTTGTGGGCAGAATTAAAAACGGCTCAGATTGCTCAGGAAATCTGCGACACCGCGATCGTCACCTATCGGCAGCGGGAGCCCGATACCCTGTTTTTAGGGGATTTACTGAAGCATCGCTCCCAGGGGGCGGAGACCTTAGGGCGGGGCATTACGGTGGTGAGTTGGGGCTTTGATGTGCCGGAACTGATCCGCAAACTTCAGCCCTATCCCACGCTGTACCATGCCCATAGTTCTGCCTATGGCTTTTGGCTACCGCCCCAAGTGCCCATTGTTACCGTCAGTCGTAACACCTTGGGGTATTGGGGGCAGCGGGCTCCCTCCTCTTTGTTGTATTACCTTCCCAATGAAATCTCCCCAGAGTTCCGTAACCGCCATCTTCCCCAGCGCCCGATCGATGTGTTAGTCCAGGCGCGGAAATCCTCTAGCTATTTACTGCAACATCTCATTCCTGCCCTACAGTCCCAATGTCGCGTGGACGTTCTGCAAGGATTTGTGGAAGACTTACCCAGTGTATTTAACCAGGCTAAAGTCTACCTCTACGATTCTGCGGAATACTGGGCCATTCAGGGGGTAACGGAAGGATTTGGTTTACAACCCATCGAAGCCATGGCCTGTGGTTGTCAGGTTTTTTCCAGTCTGAATCATGGTCTATCGGACTACTTAGATCCAGGATTTAACAGTCACAAAATTGGGGCTTATACCCTCAATTACGATCTTCAGCGAATTTTAGCGATCGTTCAGCACTATACGCCCCCATCCCTTTCTGAAACTCAATTAGCCGAGTATCGTAGACCCAACATTCTCGATCGTCTCTCCACTATTTTGACAGAAATTAATCACTATTTTGACTACCTCCAACACACAAACGATCGACCGATCGCGCCCCTCAGTCCCCAACGCATTCTATCCCTCCGGTGGCAACGAAACTGGCAAAAGTTGAAGAAGAAGGGAATGGGGAATAGGGAATAGGGAATAGGGAATGGGGAATAGGGAATGGGGAATAGGGAATGGGGAATGGGGAATTAGGAATTGGGAATAGGGAATGGGGAGTTGGGAGTTGGGAGTTGAAAATTAAGTAGATCAGACAAAGTAATGGGCGCTTTAAATCGGCTGAAAGCCCTATTCTGCCGTCATTGATAGATCCCCTTATTTAGCCTGGCCTACTTAGGAATTAGGAATTGGGGGTTGGGGATTGGAAGTTGGGAGTTGGGGGTTGAGAATTAGGGATTGGAAGTTGGGGGTTGAGAATTAGGAATTGGAAGTTGGGAGTTGAGAATTAGGAATTGGAAGCTGGGAGTTGAGAATTAGGAATTGGAAGCTGGGAGTTGAGAATTAGGAATTGGAAG
>DALYGI010000285.1:1379-5843 GCA_031971595.1 Prochlorotrichaceae cyanobacterium CTOTU29312 | reverse complement strand
ATTAACCCGTTTCTAGTCCCAGTCCTGACAGATATTTATCCAACTGTTTTAAGCCGTCAGTAAGGGGATCGTCCTGTTCTCGCGCTTGAGGTTTTCTTGTCTAAGCTAATATTCCAGAAAGATCGTTTCAAACCCTTGATCCTTCAGTGCTTGTTGTATGGAAGGGGGGGGCGGGGGCTGATCGTCTGGTACTGAGGCTTTAAGCGCGGCAATATCCTGGTGAAGGGTGGTTAGACGCTGTTCGATTTGAGCTTTGCGGGACTCTAGATGTTGTAGTTCATCTTCGAGGCGTTTCTTTTCGACGGATAATTTATAAATGCTTAAGTAGGTGGTTGCTTCCGTTTTTTGACGGGGCATGGTGCTGATTTTGGGACGAATGAGTCCCCGAAAGGGAGTGGAACTGTTAATAGACATTTTTATGACCTATAGTTCTGGGTAAGTTAATCTGATGGCCTCCCGACACTGACCCTAGGGTGTTCGGGTTAATATGCGGGTTTCCTCGCGGTTGGTTATTCTTAGTCTATATACTCCCAAAGATTCTCTAATTCAGGATTGGGGTATTGTTTTAAGATTCGCCACACCAGACGATAACTGCCATCCTCCCGGCGGGCAATGGGGCGCACTGCTAGTTTAAGGGCTCTAGATCGGTCGAAATTTCTCCCAGGGGCACATCTCCCACGGGAACCCAAAACCCATAATCTAAATCCGGCGTGACGATCGTGAGGTGGTCGCCGCTGGTGGAGGGGGAAACTTCGACTTTTAGGGTGGCTTGAAAGCCGCTTGCGGTGGGCGGAAGCAGGGGCACAAAGGCACTGGGAGGTTCCGTTAAACGATTGGCGATGACCGGGGGAGCCTGTTCCGGGTGAATGGCGGCCAGCCCGGTGTAGGGTTCCGCTAAAAGCTCTAGGTAGTCCCGTAAATCCGGGTCGAGATCGGGGGGCAGATCCCGCGTGACCTTCAGGGTTTCTCGATCGACAAACTGATTAAAGGCAGCGGGAAACAGCGGTGTTCGTTCCGCCAAACGGCTTTCTAGACGGTTGATTTGCCCCACCCCAGCCCCCAAGGGCGCAATAGCCGGAGCCAGAGGCGATCGATAGTCCCCTAGGGCAGACTTGGCCGGACGACCCAAGGGCAGGGGCACCAGTTCCACCGCAGGCAAGGGGCCATTCAGGGAAGGCGCAGGCTCTCGGAGGCTACCTTTCGTCACGGCGGGAATGCCCCCCAAACCTACCACCGACTCCCCCGTAACCAAGGGCAGGGGGCGCACATCAGCGATCGTCGCCAACATGGCCAGCCGAGAATCCAATAAGGGCAACAGGGCTTCCCACTCCCGCAGATCCCCATAAAGTTGGCAATTCAACCGCTGGGCCGTACTGGCTTGGGCCGTACCATACACGATCGCTCCGCACCCTTGAGGAGAGAGGTTTTGGCGCTCTAAAAAACGATCGAGTTGTCCTAAATGGAGAATCACCTGTCCCCGTGCAGCCCTCACCCGGTTCGGATCGGGGGTCGCAAAGGCCGCTTCAACGCGGGAAAGGAGGTGAATTTGAGCCTGGGTTAGGGATTGAGCCTCCGGCCAAAAGGTAGGGGACTGGCCTGGATCAAGCTCCACATCTAACGGAATAGGATTATCCTCCCCTTGAGGCAAAGCAGGGGATGCAAAGCAGAGGGCCGCAGTAGTTGCGATCGTCCCGACCAAAACCCGATTTAGGCAGCGCAAAGCAGAAATATCCATCTTAGGAATCCGACTATCCGAAAGATTGGCCTGAGTATACTCAAAAACCGAGAATTGACACACCACCCAACTCCTAACTAACTCCTAATCCCTAAGGATCGTGCATTAAATAAACTGGAAAGTTCAGGATTAAACCACAAAGGCACAAAGAACACAAAGGCATTCCTGCGGGGCTTCTGTGTCTTTGTAGTGAAATTCTAGGTTATAAAGTCCGCATTCCTAACCCCTAATCCCTAATCCCTAACCCCTAACCCCTAACCCCTAACCCCTGACCCCTAATCCCTATCCCCTAATCCCTAACCCCTAACCCCTAACCCCTAATCCCTATCCCCTAATCCCTAACCCCCAACCTGTCCTATGATGTCCTTACTGATTTGATGTTCACTGCAATCTATGAATTTCTCCGCTGTTCTGACCAACGCTCTTAACTGGACTGGCCAAGCCTTAGCCCTTGGTGTGTTTGAATCCGATCAACCCATGGAAACTACCCTCGCCCCCCTCAACGATCGTTATGGGGGAGTGCTGGCGGATCTGGTGCAGGATACCAACTTTCAGGGCAAAGCCCATACGGTGGCCAGTGTGCGGGTGGGTAGAACCACGGCGGTACAAGATTTACAGCATTTAATTTTGGTGGGCTTGGGGAAGGCGGAGCACCTGAAACTAGAAACTTTCCGAGTGGCCGCTGCTGCCGCTGCGAAACAGGCACAACAACGGCGTTGCAACCAGTTGGGGATCAGTTTTCCCGCAGAAGCCTTAGACCCCTTCGCCACCCTCCAGGCGATCGTGGAAGGGATTCAACTAGGTACCTACCGGGACGATCGCTTTCGATCGGATGTGGATGAAAGTCTGATCACCCTTCAGGAGGTTTTAATCCTGCAAGAGAGCGGGGATCTGGCTCAGGCGGCGGAGTGCATTACCCAAACCCTACAACTGTGCAGTGGGGTTACCCTGGCCCGGCAGTTGGTGGCCGCTCCCCCCAATGTGGTTACCCCCCTAACCATGGCGGCGATGGCCCAGTCCTTGGCGGCGGAGCAGGGGCTACAGTTGGAAATCTTGGAAAAAGAAGACTGTGAAGCCCGCAAAATGGGCTCGTTCCTGTCCGTGGCCCAAGCCTCGGATTTACCCCCCAAGTTTATCCACCTCACCTACCAACCCTCTGGCACCCCTCGCCGCAAAGTGGCCCTGGTGGGTAAGGGCCTAACCTTCGACTCCGGCGGCTTAAACATCAAGGTGGCCGGGGGCAGTATGGAAATGATGAAAACTGACATGGGCGGTTCTGCTGCTGTTTTTGGGGCAGCTAAGGCCATTGCCCAACTGAAACCCGATGTGGAAGTTCACTTTATTTCTGCGGTCACCGAAAACATGATTAGCGGTCGCGCCCTCCGTCCGGGCGATATTGTCACCGCTTCTAATGGCAAAACCATTGAAGTCAACAATACGGACGCAGAAGGCCGCCTCACCCTTGCGGATGCCCTGGTGTTTGCCGAAGGTCTAGGAGTCGATACGATCGTGGATTTAGCCACGTTGACCGGCGCTTGCGTGGTTGCCCTAGGGGAGACCATTGGCGGTCTCTGGACTAAATCTCCAGACCTGGGAGAGCAACTGATCCGAGCCTCAGAACGATCGGGAGATCCCCTCTGGCAAATGCCCTTTGAAGAATCTTACTTCGAGGTGATGAAGTCCCCTGTGGCGGACATGAAAAACGCCGGTAACCGGGCCGGAGGATCCATTACCGCTACCCTCTTCCTCAATCAATTTATCAAAGAAACCCCCTGGGCTCACATCGACATGGCCGGCCCCGTCTGGACAGATAAGGAGCGGGGGTACCATCCCGTAGGAGCCACCGGATACGGCGTTCGGCTTCTGGTTAATTGGATTCTGTCCCTTTAATCCTGGCGATAACGATTGAGATGAGCCGCCGCAGATTACGTTTGATGCCCACAGATAACCTTTCGGCGGTCGGCTCCAAACTCCTGGGTCGAGGCTACGCCAACGATTTGTTGTCTTGCTTGGCAAGTACATTTGGTTTACTTTCCAATCCTGTGCAATGCCTCGATCCAGATTTTGAGTTCTTGCTCAGCCAGGTTTTTATCAGTCAACTCCTGTTCCTGGTGGGCGATGTAAGTATTCCGAAAATCATTGATGCGGGTAACGGTTTCCAAAAACTTGCGTCCGCCCTGAAACCGCAACTGAGTTTGTAAGGCTTCAAACACACCACCAATCGTAGTTGTGTCATTGAGGGCATAATCTAAACACGATCGCAGCAAGCCAATGAGCGACAAGCCATTATTGAACACCAACGTCCGTTTCAGATTTTGGGCAAGCTTGCGGTAATAGTCCTCTGATTTACGGTCTACGCCACCGAAGTAGGGAGCAAACCAGGCTTTTTGGTCTTCTACAGTGACGGGCATCTCCGATTGCAGTCGCCGCACCAGGAAGCCTTTCGCCACTTCATCGATCGACCCCAGTAGGGCGGTAAAGACAGGCGCATAATTCATGCCTTCTTTGTTCTCGAAGAAGCGATAGAGCATGACGGCTTGATCCGCAGCACGGCGATAGCGGGAAGGCAGGGCATTGAGAATGGCTGGGTCAATCAGGCTATCCACAGTAGCAACTTCTTCGTCAGATTGCCCCAAATTTACAAACAGAGGTAAATCTTGGAATTCCTCAGATTGGAGCAAGTTTTGTAGGGCAGGAGCACAGGCACGGGCAAGTTCGGCAATGGTATC
>DALYGI010000285.1:0-1279 GCA_031971595.1 Prochlorotrichaceae cyanobacterium CTOTU29312 | reverse complement strand
AGAAGCTGCCTCGCACCAGGCGATCGCCGCTTTGGCTTTCAAGGGTACATCCCGATCTTCGCGTCCTTTGGTTTCCACCAGGTAGTAGTGACCATCGATCGTGCGGGCAAAGAAATCGGGGGTGTAGAAGGCAAGACGATCGCCATGGGCCAGATAATCCACTCGCAAACACTGCGACCCAGCATTTTTGGCAAAGGCAGCCACATCAGGGGCACGATCGCAGAACTTCGCCACGGCCACTTCTAACTCCCGGTTACAGGTAACCAGGTTAAACAGAGTCTTTACCGCTTCCAATGCAGGACGGCGTTCGCTGAGGGTAACTTGAAAGGGTTTCCAGGCCTTCAGGGATTTGGGGGGTTCGACGATCGCCCGTTCTTCGGTAGTGGTGGTGCGACTACGGATCAAAGGCACAAAGACAGCCCGCAGGTGTTCCCCCACATCGGAGTCGGCTAATCGAGCCACTAGAGCCGGATCAAACAGGGTGGTTTTCTGCTCAAAGAGAATTTCTTCCAGAAAGGTCTGGATCAGGGGCGCGAGGATGGGATGCAGTCCCCGCAGTTTGCAAATGGTTTCTAGTTGTTTGACATAGTAGGAAACCGCACCAATGCCCGATGCCAATAGCGGTAGATTGAGTTGCAATTTCTCCACCACTTCCCCTGTAAACAGGTGTCGTCCTTCGTACTGAATTTCGCTATTGCCCTGTTTACCCAACGGTAAGGGACGGTAAGGCTTAAAGGCTTTTTTCACGTCTTGAATTGTCAAGCCTTCCAACTTGGGCACGATCCGAAAGCCAGCGGAAAGGGTAGGAATCTGGATATTTAGGGCATTTACATCTTTATGGACTTCATCGGGGAAGATAGAAATCGTTGTTCTTGGTACGTCGTTAATGTCAATAACTTCGATGGGCAGTCCTTCCTGGGCCAATTCTTGAGCATATAAACTGGCAAACGCAGGATGTTCGATAACTGTTACCAGTTCATTGGCTTGACCGGGGGGAGTCATACGGCGCAAGCCCCGCCCCAGCGTTTGTTCCGGCAGAATGTTGGCTTTGGAACTGTAGGGACGCAGGGGCACGATCGTTGTTACGTTTCGCACGTCCCAGCCTTCCCGCAGCATCAGCACCGAGACAATGCAAAAATAGGGACTGGCGTTGCTATCCAGTTCCCGGCTAAGTTTTCTCAATGCCTTCAGGTCATCATCGCTGATGGCTTTTTCGTCTTCCACAAATTCATAGCGAGACTCTTTACCTCGTCCGACTTTTTTGAGCTTGCCCTTGAGG
>DALYGI010000284.1:0-5857 GCA_031971595.1 Prochlorotrichaceae cyanobacterium CTOTU29312 | reverse complement strand
CGACTAACGGTTAATTCTGCAACCTTTTCCTTAAATCCCTCTGGACGCTCCACCGTATTCATGCGTAACCGTCCTTCTAGCAAAACCTGTTGCCCCACTTGGCAATTTTGTTGCAAGGTTTCTGCCATGGTATTCCAGCCCAAAGCCTTCAGTTTTGAGGGGGGATCATCGGGACGCAACCCACTAAATTGAACCAAAACCTCAGCGATCGGGGTTTGATTATCCTGGGTATACCGCAGTTTCACAGGTTCTAGGATTTCCGCCAGAAGGATGCAATTATTCATAGGGCAAGAGAAAGCAGAAGGGTTTACCGGACTGTCTGGAGGCTTTCCCCATCATAGCATCTTGCTGCTTACGCACAGCGAAAACACTATATAATCAGCGGGCATTCTCTTATTCAGTTTCAGTTGATTTGCTATGCGTTCCTACCTTGCCGCCGCCGTTCAGATGACTAGCCTGCCCGATGTGGAAAAAAACTTTGCTCAAGCGGAGGAGTGGATTGATCTGGCGGTGCGTCGGGGGGCTGAGTTGATTGGTTTGCCGGAAAATTTTTCCTTTATGGGGGATGAAACCGAAAAGTTAAAGCTGGCGGGGAGTATCGCTCAGGCTAGTGAAAAATTCCTCAAAACGATCGCCCAGCGCTATCAAATTACCCTTCTGGGGGGCGGTTTTCCGGTACCGGTGGGCGGTCAAACCCATAATACGGCCCTCTTGGTGGGCCCCGATGGTCAGGAGTTGGCCCGCTATGAAAAAATCCACCTTTTTGATGTCAATCTCCCCGACGGGAACACCTACCAAGAATCCCTCAGTGTGAGTGCGGGTGCTGCCTTGCCGCCGGTCTATGCCTCCCCCACCTTTGGCAATTTGGGGCTCTCGATCTGCTACGATGTGCGCTTTCCCGAACTCTATCGCTATCTCTCTAGGGCGAATGCGGAGGTGTTCTTTGTCCCCGCTGCCTTTACCGCCTATACGGGCAAGGATCACTGGCAGGTCTTGCTCCAGGCGAGAGCCATCGAAAATACCGCCTACCTCATTGCCCCCGCCCAAACGGGAACCCACTACGATCGTCGCCAAACCAATGGTCACGCGCTCATTATTGACCCTTGGGGCTTAGTCTTAGCGGATGCCGGGGATCAACCGGGTTTAGCCATTGCCCCCATCGAACCCACCCGCCTAGCCCAAGTTCGTCAACAAATGCCTTCCATCCAACACCGATCCCAACTCTTCTTTGGCTAATCAGGGGTTGATCCGGGGTCGATCCGAGGACGATCAGGGGGCGATCGAATTGATGATCCGGTCTGTCCTAGGGCCGATCGTGCCGGGGATCAAGTCCTACTCAGTCCTACGCCGAAAGGATAGAAGTGGTAATCAAGTTGCAGGAAAAGCGATCGTGACCTATACTTGAGCGTCAGTTATTGGGTCACAGATTGGGTCAAGATGTCGGATTCCAAATGTCGGATTCCACAGATAGAATACGGCAGCCCAAACTAGACCCACGGGAGGAGGACGATCGATCGTCTGGCTTCCCAGCCCCCCCGATCGTCGAGCTTCCCCTTGCGATCGTCTAGACATTTCTTATCGCTAATAGATTCATGGGCAGAGGAGGAAGTGTTATTCCTGAACAGCTAACCCTAACCGTAAGTTTGAGAGGCACCAGAGAGATTAAGAGCAACTATCAGTTGTTTCGGCTCACAGGGCTATTGGATGCATTTTCTGAACCTACATTCCGTAAGGTTTTAGGAAAATGTATTGAGGAAGGTGCATCTCACCCCAACCTGATCTTGGACTTATCAAAGATTGACTTTATTGATAGTTCGGGCTTAGGTGCTTTGGTGCAACTGGCCAAACAAACCCAAGGGATTGAAGGAACCTTCCAAATTGTGACCAATCCGAGGGTGACTCAAACCGTTAAATTAGTGCGTCTCGAAAAGTTTCTATCCCTACAACCCTCCGTGGATGTGGCCTTAGAAAATGTCCGATCCAATTAACCTGACTGAATTGGATGCGCCCCAATCCCAGTGGATTGCCCCTGGTACCTTAGCTGTAGAGCAGGCGCTTCAGTTGTCTCCTGTAGCCTTGGCCTACATTGGAGATGCGGTCTATGAGTTGTACGTGCGCTCCAGTCTCTTATTTCCCGCCAAACCCATCGATCGCTACCATCGCCAAGTGGTAGCCCAGGTTTGCGCGGAGGGCCAGGTGCAACAACTATCAAACTGTTTTAGTTATTTAGATGACTCAGAGAAAGAAGTTGTCCGGCGGGGGCGCAATGCTGCGGTGAGAGCAAATCGCAAATCTGATCCCCTGTATCGCAAAGCTACAGGGCTAGAAGCCCTAGTGGGATACCTGTACCTCACCAATCCCGATCGTCTTGAGCAGTTGTGGCGATATTTTGATTTTTCTATAGGGAATGGGGTAGAGAATAGGGAATAGGTGGTGAAGGCTAAAAATTAAAAATTAAAAATTAAACTTAGGTTGAATCGTTTTTGATTTGGGCAAGCCCGAATCCACGATTAAAACGAAATCAATCCTCCTAGGACAGATTAATGGTTATTCTACCGTTGAGGTGTACCGTTGATGCCAGCGAACAGCCTGTTGACGAATCTCGTTGAGTTCCGCCCCATCCATCTGATCCAGGTTTTTTAATACGAAACTCATCCGCCCTTGACGACTCAGTTTTTGGCGATGACGATCTAAAAAATCCCAGTAGAAGTAATTAAAGGGACAGGCAGTTTCTCCAACGCGAGACTTGGGGTTATAGGCACAGGTTTTACAATAATCACTCATTTTATTGATGTAGTTAGCAGAAGCGGCGTATGGTTTGGAAGCGAGGATGCCGCCATCGGCATACTGTCCCATGCCAATGACATTTGTTTGCATAACCCAGTCATAGGCATCTATATAAGCACTATGAAACCAGTGTTCAATTTCCTGGGGTTTAATCCCGGCAATTAGGGCAAAATTGCTTAATACCATGAGTCGTTGAATGTGATGGGCATACCCCAGTCGCTCTGTCTGTTGAAGACATTGATGAAGGCAATTCATATTAGTTTGACTGGCATCCCAAAAAAAAGAGGGAAGGGGGTGGTGATGGTTAAACCAGTTTTGATTGGGATAGGTGGGGTCACTCCATTCGTAAATACCACGCATATATTCCCGCCAACCCATCACCTGTCTGATCATCCCTTCAATGTTGTTAAGAGCGATCGCTTGTGTCGGATTAGTCCCACGTTTATGATATTCCCACTCAACCCGTTGTACCACCTCCCATGGGGTTAGTAAACCCAGATTAAGGTAGGGTGATAAAAGGGAATGCCACAGACTGTCTTCCCCCATGACCATGGCATCTTCGTAGGGACCAAAGGTACTTAGACGTTGTTCTATGAAGTTTTCCAGCACAGCTAGAGACTGGGTACGGGTGACAGCCCATCCAAATTCTTTAATCTCTCCATACACAGGACAGTCAAGGGTTTGGACTTTTTCAATCACGGCTTGGGTGATGGAGTCTGGGGAAAACCAAAGGGGTGGGGGTGGATTAAAGTTAGGGTCTGCTTTTTTAGGGGGTTTGCGATTCTCTTTATCAAAATTCCAATTATTTCCAATCGGTTTTCCATTGGGCTCCATCAAAACCTGAAATCGCCTTCTCCCCTCCCGGTAGAAGTCTTCCATTAATAACCGTTTCCGTGACTTTGCCCATTGGAGAAATGCTTCCGAACTCCAAATAAATTGATTATTGACCGTTTGCTCTACGGTACAGGGTAGGTTCAGTGCATGAATCAATGACCGAAACGGTTTATCTGTTGGGGTCATTACCCGTAATACTGTAATTTGATGGGCAGCTATCCAATTTAATAATGCTCCAGAAAAATCCTCTGCTTCGGTATAGGTAACGTCATAGCCCCTCTGCCTTAGTTCCACCGCAAAGTGGCGCATGGCAGACCATACTAAGACAAGCTTTTGTTGATGGTAAGGGCGCGATCGCACATGGTTTAGGGATTCAATGAGGATTACTGGACTGCCGAGGGGCAAGGGGGCGATCGCTGACCCCTGGAGAGAGAGTTGATCACCGAGTATCCACACACCTATTTTCATGAGACTAAAAGTATTAATATCCGTTTTCGGTTTTTTGGTTTTTCGGTTTTTTGCTGTAGATGACTTGAAATTTAGTGTCAATTTAGTATCAAATGAGTTCCAATTTTCTCCCTACTGTACCCTACGGGTGGTACACTGGGGCCGTCACTTGCCTGGTTTGGCTCACTCCAATTTCCTACAGATGGACTGTACAGACAGTTTCTGGTCTGGGTGCGGTCTGACCCTTGCCACAACATCTCTGTTTGTAGTAAAGTAGCCACCCCTACAGTCCCACTCAAATCCTGGCTTGCAACTAATGTGACAAATCATAACTCATCTACCAAATTACAGTACTTGATTATTAAAAGTTAACTCTGAAAAACTGAACACTGAAAGTATGTGGACTCGCCTCAGATATTTGTTGCAGGAAACCGGGCGCGGCATTCAACGGGGGGGATGGATGAATGGGGCCGCTGTCTGCACGATCGCTCTGTTGCTGTTTCTGTTTGGGGTGAGTGTGCGGAGTAGTTGGCAGTTGGAGCAATTATTGGGCCAGTTTGGGAATCAGGTAGAGGTGGCGGTTTTTCTGAATACGGGGGTTCCCGCTAGCAGCTTAGAGCCGATCGTGGCGCGGTTTCCTGAGGTAGCGGCGGTGGAAAGTGTGACGAAGGATCAGGCGTGGCAAGAATTGCAGGGGGAATTAGATTTGCCGGATTTGGCGGCGGTGAGCCAGCAGTTAAATGGCAATCCGTTGGTGGATGAGTTGCGGGTCAGGGCTAAAGATCCGGAAGGGGTGAAGGCCTTGGCCGATCGTCTTCAGGGGCTCAAGGGGGTGGAGTCGGTGCAGTATCAGGTGGATCTGGTGGATCAATTGCGACAACTTCAGCAGGGATTGATGAATATTGGCAGTGTTATTATTAGCGCCTTATTTATTACAACGATCGCGGTGATTAATACGACCATTCGGCTGATTCTGGTGGCCTGTCGTCCCGAAATTGAAATTATGCAACTGGTGGGAGCAACACGGCTCTGGATTTGTGGCCCGTTTGTGATGCAAGGGGTAGGGTTTGGGCTGACGGGGGGAACCCTGGCCTGGGTCACGTTAATGGCAGTGCAGCAAATTTTACAGGGGGTGCTGACCCAACAACCGGAGTTTATTCAATTTCTCTGGCAAACCCCAACGATCGTGCCCTGGGAGGGGCTGATTCTGTTCGTAATGTTATTGAGATTGGGGGGCAGTGTGGGGCTACTGGGGAGTTTATTTGCAGTCTGGGAGTTGTTGAATAGGGAATAGGGGTTAGGGAATAGGGAGTAAAAAAATCACGATCGTTCAGACCTCACTTGGGCTGATAAAACTCGTAATTTACCCAACGATAACCTCCAAACTTGTCACAAATACTTCACTGTGCAATCGACCCCTAACTTCAGCCGGATCAGCAACTTCAAAGAATAACTCTAGTGCTTCAGTCAGATTATTTCTCGCTTCCTCAACCGTATAGCCTTGACTCGCAATATCTAATTGTGGGCAGAAAGAGACATATCCATCTCCTTCACGCTCGATAATCGCTGTAAATTGTCGGGTTTGATTCATAAAGCTCACCTACAAGCAAAACTCAGCATATCTTAGGTGTAGGGGTCGGAGAGTCCGACCCTTGAATTTTGGGGGAGCAAGAACTCAATATTCAAACTAAAACAAGGAACAGAACTCCTCAGAGTTTGAACTCATCATTCATAACTCATAACTCATAACTGTCCCCTATTCCCTTAACTAAGCGGCAAGCCCTTGGCT
>DALYGI010000283.1:0-5905 GCA_031971595.1 Prochlorotrichaceae cyanobacterium CTOTU29312 | reverse complement strand
GCGGGTAATAGTACCTACGGGACGATCGATTTGGTGCCGATGTTAATGTTTATGCTGGCGGATCCCCTAACCCCATTGAATTCCGTGGATCCCGTGGGGGCAGTGGATCCAGGATCCCGTAGTTCTAAAAAAAATACCCAGAAAAAACGTCAATCCCAACAATTGTCCCTGGCTTCTCTGCAAGCCCAAACCAATGCGGAGATTCAACTGTTGCCGGTGAAAACCGTACCTAGTCACTTTAGTCAGGTTTTTGAGGCGAGAGAGCAGGATTTTCGGATGGTTTTTGGTTGGGAGGATGATCCCCAGCGACGCAATTTTTCCATTGGTCAACCCTTGGATATGGCCGTACCTATTTGTTTAGATCTGGATCGGTTTGTGGAGCGCAGTAATGGGATTTTTGGTAAATCGGGGACGGGTAAATCTTTCTTAGCCCGTCTATTATTATCCGGCATTATTCGGAAACAGGCTGCGGTGAATTTAGTCTTTGATATGCACTCTGAATATGGCTGGGAAGCCACCTGCGAAGGCCGATCGTTGAGTATGGTGAAGGGATTGCGCCAATTGTTTGCCGATCGGGTGCAGATCTACACTTTAGACCCGGAATCGACCCAACGGCGAGGGGTACGGGATGCTCAGGAGTTGTTTATTGGTTATGACCAAATTGAGGTGGAAGATCTGGCGCTGGTGCGTTTAGAACTGAATTTATCGGAAGCCAGTTTAGAAAATGCCATTATTCTCCGCAATGAGTTTGGTAAGTCTTGGATTAATCGCCTCCTATCTATGAGTAATGAGGATATTCAGGAGTTTTGTGAAACCAAAATGGGCAGCAAGTCTTCTATTATGGCCCTACAACGCAAGTTAACGCGCTTGGATGACTTAAAATATATTCGAGGCACCTGTTCCCAAAATTATATTGCCAATATTCTCGAAGCCTTGGATCAGGGTAAACATATTGTGATTGAATTTGGTTCCCAGGCCAATATGCTGTCCTATATGTTGGCAACTAATGTGATTTCTCGACGCATTCACCATGCCTATGTTCGTAAGGCGGAGCGATTTTTACAAACGAAAAACCCCAGCGATCGTCCCAATCAATTGGTCATTACGATCGAAGAAGCCCATCGTTTTTTAGATCCGAAAACCGTGAGTCAAACTATTTTTGGCATTATTGCACGGGAAATGCGGAAGTATTTTGTCACCCTGTTAGTGGTGGATCAACGGCCATCAGGAATTGATCCAGAAGTGATGTCTCAAATTGGTACTCGGATTACTGCGTTGTTAAATGACGAAAAAGATATTGAAGCCATTTTCACCGGGGTCTCCGGGGGGCAACAACTACGATCGGTGTTGGCAAAATTGGATTCTAAGCAACAGGCTCTAGTTTTGGGTCATGCGGTGCCCATGCCCGTGGTGGTGGAAACCCGCCCCTACGATGAGCAGTTTTATGCAGAGATTGGAGCTACTCCTTGGGAAGATTTGACCACGGAGCAAGTGTTAGAGGCGGCGGTAGCCGCACGGGCGGATTTAGGGTTTTAATGACTCTTGAGTCTTGAGTCCTCTTAAATCTTAAATCTTAAACCTTAAATCTATGCTTTTGAACCGACCTATGAGGAAACAGCGATGAACTTTTTCACTAAGCTTAATGAGGCGATCGTCTTGAATAACACCCTATTGGTGATTGCCTTGGATCCCAATCCTGAAATCTTGC
Organism: Prochlorotrichaceae cyanobacterium CTOTU29312; assembly: GCA_031971595.1. Taxonomy (GTDB): domain Bacteria; phylum Cyanobacteriota; class Cyanobacteriia; order Prochlorotrichales; family Prochlorotrichaceae; genus JBEAPM01. Next base: position 4,197 of record DALYGI010000283.1, on the reverse strand, counting down.
CCCCCGATCAGCTACAGGGTAGAACCCTCATCGCTGCTTTAGAGCATTGGTTAAACCAAATTATTGAACAAACGACTCCCTTGGTCTGTGCCTATAAACCCAGTTTGGGCTTTTATCAAGCGCTGGGGAGTGAGGGGGTACAACTCTTTGAGAAAATTTTAGCTAAAATTCCAACCCATATTCCCATCATTTTAGATGCTAAATTAGGAGATCTCAATACCAGTAGTCTTTGGGCAAAAATTGTCTTTGAAACGTGGAAAGTTGATGCCATTACCCTCAACCCCTATGCTGCTCAGGATCATTGTGCGCCATTTTTAATGTATCCCGATAAAGGTGTGTTTGTACTGTGTCATACTTCTAATCCAGGGGCGATCGTCCTGCAACATTATCCCAACGAAGAACAGCCTTTTTATCTTCAGGTCATTCAAGAAGCCCAAACCTGGGGAACGCCAGAGCAGCTTTATTTAGAAGTGGGTACCCGCGACTTAAGCGTGCTACAAAAAATTCGTCAGATTGCCCCTGAGCGCACAATTTTATTACGCAGTATATGGGGACAAAATAACTGTTTAGAAAATATCGAAGATCTGCTAAGGGTTGGCTTAAACCAGGTGGGAGAGGGGATCTTGGTTCCTGTACCGCAGGATTACTTTAAGGATAATCAGTTCTCTGAACGGGTTACAACCTTACAAGATACGGTTAATCAAATCCGAGATCAAGTGACTGAACAAAATTCTACCTGTGAATTATGGCAACCCAATATTGTTTTATCCCATAAACATCCACACCAGGAATTGATTTTGCAGTTGTTTGATATTGGGTGTTTATTGTTCGGTAATTATGTACAAGCCTCAGGGCTAACTTTTTCCTATTACATTGATCTTCGCAAAATCATTTCCAATCCCCAGGTGTTTCATCAGGTACTAAAAGCCTATGCCGATATTTTACAAAATCTGAATTTTGACCGCATTGCAGGAATTCCCTACGGTTCCTTACCCACGGCTACAGGGTTATCCTTAATGTTGCATCATCCAATGATTTACCCCCGTAAAGAAGTAAAAGCCCACGGTACTCGGCGGGTCATTGAGGGCCATTATGAGCCAGGAGAAACGATCGTTGTGGTGGATGATATTTTAATTTCAGGAAAAAGCGCGATCGAGGGAGTCGAAAAAATTGAATCCGCCGGTTTAAACGTGAACGATATTGTTGTTTTTATTGACCATGAAGCCGGGGTCAAGGATAAGATTCGAGGGAAGGGGTATCAGGCTTATTCTGTGTTAACAATTTCTGAAATTACTGAAACCCTCTATGAAGCAGAACGAATTGATCAAACCCAGTATCAAGCCTTAATTTTCCCTCACTGAAGGTTTTTAGACCGTCCAGACCGTCCAAAAAAGTTAGAGACTTAGGGGGTCAGTTTCAGTTCCAGTTCATCTAGGTTCCAGAAAGGCCCTTCTAGGTCAGAGAATCGAATTTCCTTAAATTTATTACGCACAGCCACCATGGTAATTTGGTTGATCAGCTGAATAAAAGGGAGTTGTTCCTGGGCTACTTTTTGCGCTTCGCCATAGATAACTTTGCGTTTAGTTTCATCCAATTCTCGCCCCCCCTCAATATAAAGCTGACCAATCTGTTTTTCCCAATCGCTAACTGTCCAGCCCTGTAAATCTGGCTTGGATTGATTAAAGGTATGTAGCCCCCCATCCGGTTGCCAAATGTTAGCTCCGGCACTGGGTTCAATGCCGCCGGTAAATCCCAAGAGATGGGCTTCCCAATCTAAGGTTTTATCCAGTCGATCGACTAATAGGTTAAAGGCTAAAGCACTAATATTAACCTTCATACCAATGCGCTCTAAATCCTGTTTAATTCGTGCGGCAGTATTTTCACGAATAAGGTTGCCGGAGTTGGTAATCAGGCTAAATTCCACAGGATGATCTTCCCAGTCTAAAAGCTCACCCCGATCGTTATACTTAAAGCCTGCTTTCAGAAGTAAGTCCTTAGCTTTTTCGGGATCATAACTGTAGGTGGGGAGTCCTTCCTCTGGAGATAAATAGTAGGGACTTTGGACACTGATATGGGAATAAATGGGAACCGCTAACCCTCGATAAACCGTATCAATTAACCCCTGACGATCGATGGCGTAGGCGACGGCTTGACGAAATTCTAAGGTTCTAAACCACCGGGATTTAATGGGATCTACCAGGGGTTTGCCGTTGCGGGTGGATTGGTTGAGGTTAAAAGAGATGAAATTAGTTCCCGGTGCCGGGCCGCCGGTATAAATGGTAAAGTTTCCAACTTTCTCCTGCTTTTTCAAGAGGGCAAAATCTTCCGGGCGTAAGGAAAAGGAGTCTAATTCACCGGAGCGAAATTTCAGTAAGCCTGTATTTTGATTTTCCACAATGCGCCAGCGATAGCGATCGATGTAGGGTAGGGAATTACCTTCAGCATCTTTTTTCCAGTAATAGGGATTCCGCTTGAACACCACCTGTTCACTGGTGCTATAACTTTCTAAAACAAAGGGGCCATTGCCCACAATCTCTTTGGGATCCGTATTATTGCCCCACAGAGACAAAAATTGAGGATTGCCTTCCGAATCTAAGGTTCGTACCGCCTCCGCTAACTTATGTTTAGGTAAAATGGGTAAACCTAAATTCCGTAAGAGGGGGGCAAAGGGTTCGGGAACCTGTACCTGAATATGGCGATCGTCTGGGGCGGTAATAGTGGGTAAAAGACGATCGTTGCCTACCCTTAAAATATCTCGACTGTCCGTAGGAATAGCTTCATTAAAATAAATTTCATTAAAGGTAAACAGCACATCCTCGACGGTTAAAGGCTCCCCATCCGACCAACGCAAACCCGGACGCAGGGTAAAGGTAATAGTGCGTTTATCCGCAGAAATCTCCCAGGATTCTGCCGCCGCCGGAATAATTTCACTGGTAATACCATCCGTATTAATTAACCCCTCATAAGTCCAACTAAAAATATTAGGTGATTCCTGATTGAGGGCATAGTTAAAGGTTTTAGGATCGGACAAAACCCCCACCAAAACCTGATTACTTTGGCTAGCACTTTGTAGGGACGCAGGGGTACAACCACTGAGGAGAATCCCCAGAGCCACCGCCAGGATCCCACCGAAGAACCGAGGACACAAAGGCCCAACGCAGAGACGAGTGAACGATCGGAGCCAGGAGGCAATGGGGAAGGAGGGTATCATTGAGCCTGAGAAAACAGCGAGTTTTGCGTAATGTTTGAGTAATGTGTCAGTCAATACAGATCACCCCTGGATCTTACTACAATAGTTAGCATCAGCGTCTGGGGGTGGCTGGAACCTGGGAGTAGAGCGGGTAAAGGAGGCAGTATGTTGGTGATGGTTACGGATACTCAAATTTTATCGCCCCATCAGGTGTGCGGTGGTTGTTTGTTTGCAAACCTAGATGGCGAACCCCGCTGGCAAGGGGGAACTCTGGGGTGTGGTAAGCCCGTGGGAGACTGTCAGGGTCAAGACACCGCCCGAAAAAATGCCCAGCCCGATCGCTATGAATGTGCCATGGGGTTCCATTTAGCCTTAATCTCCTAAGGAAATCTGGATGACGGGGAATGAGTTTTGTTATGGAAGACTTAATGATCATTGGGGCGGCCATCGATCGGGGGGATTATGCCCAAGCCCTGAGCCGTCTCAAGATATTTTGTCAGGCCAACCCGGAGGATCCCTGGGGCAAGTTTTACCAAGGACGATTACAGGAAGCGCAGCACCATCTCCGGGAGGCGGAAACCCTCTACATTCAGGTGTTAAAGCAAACCACCCAGGTCAAACTCATTAACCTGGCCCGTCAAGGCATTCAACGGGTACAAGCCCAGGAAAAACAAGAACACCAACAGGCGATCGAAACCGCTTTGGCGGAGGAAGGTCAGGAAATGAGTTGTTTGGTGCTAGAGCCCATGGACAATGCCCAAAAAGTTCAGGTAATGGGGGAATTTGGGCGATTGATGCACCTGGATCCCTACACCGCTCGTCTGCATTTACCCAGCCGCATTTGGCGACTCTACCGCACGGGGCCCTTAGGGGAGTTAACGGTCTATCAGCAATCCTTAGCCCGCATCGGAGTACCCGCTTTTTGTATTGCCCTCAGCACGATCGAATCGGTGCAGGTTTTACCCATTCACGCCTTAGACATTACAGAGGGACAGCTTATTGTCCAG
>DALYGI010000282.1:2676-5926 GCA_031971595.1 Prochlorotrichaceae cyanobacterium CTOTU29312 | reverse complement strand
GGAGGCGGGGGATTTTTTAAAGGGAGAATCTCCCATTCCGCCCCTAGAGCAAACGAAAAATGCCATTCTGGTATTTATTGAAGCCCAACTTCTGGATCCGGAAGGGGTGCTGAAAATGGTTTTACAGGAGTGGATCGACGACGAGGCCCGCCTCGATCGCTATGGGGATAACCCCCTGGGTGCTTTAGCGGAGCAAGTGGAGGAGGTGTTGGCTCACCCAAACCTATTGTATGAATTGGTGCGGCAGGTGGATGTGAAATGGGGAGAACTCAATCAGGAACGGCCCCATTTTCAACGGCCCGGCCAAAAACCGGATCCGGAGGATGCCTATACCCACGAATCAGTTCAACAAGCCCTCAGTGAGTTACTCTCTCAGGTGCATCGGGTCTAGGGAGCGCAAAGGATCTTTATTCTGGTTCCCTCTAGACCATTTTGAGGTGAAAGGAATTCTCCCACAGGGGAGAAGCGTCACACTCGGTAAAGGGATTCATCTTTGATAGGGTTTCAGACCACTGGGCAGATTTGGGTAAGGTGCTTTCTAGGAGAGCAGGGCCCGGCAGTGAACTGAATGAATATTTTTGCTCAAAGGTCTGGTTCATCACGTCTTGCCACTCCCTGGCGGTCAGATAAGTCCAAGAAACGTGTGGGGGACGGGTACTCAGATCCCAACTCCAATCCTGAAAGTAGCGATCGCGTACCCAGAGCAATTCCCGTTCTTCACAGCCTAATAATTTCGACAATAAGTCACTAGGCAAGGATTGGCACACGTCTCGACCAAAGAAAATATTAAGGTGCTGGATCAGAGATTCAATGCGCTCGACGGAAGAGGATATTTCCTGGATCCGATTCAGCCAATTTAACCAGGTGACTCTTCGCCATAGTGCTTTCTTTTGTTGGCTAAGGTTATCTAAGATCTCTAGTTTGACATCCCCAATCAGGAGAATACTGATTAAGCTGGGATCGGATTGACGCACATTTCTACAGGTCGGCAGAATGGCTGATTTGTGTCGCCCTTTCTCCCCGGATTGCTCCGTTTTCTCATGAGTCCAGACAATGGCCGACCCTGGCCCCAGTAACTCTAGACCAGAGTTACGAACCAGAATCAGAGCGCCCTTGTGACTAGGGCTTAAGGCAATACAGCATTGTGTGGTGTTCATGGAAACGCTTTGCTTCACTGCATCTTAGTGATCCCTATTCTAAAAACAAATGACTCTCCTCATCCGGTCAATCTCCCAGAAAACACAGAAACTTTATATAAGATCCGTATAAACACGGGGTTTTGCGTAGTTTCTGTAAAGCTATGTAAATATACCCAACTGGAGTTGAAAATCTTTAATTATTGTTAAGTTTCTCCCGCAGGGGTTGAGTCGATCGCTCCGCCGCAGGAACTGCCGCATCCGGCGGTACAGCCAAAGCAGTGGCGATCGGTTTGAATGGTGCGCTGATGGACTTGATCCGGGCGGAAATCCTGAATATGCAAGGGATCGCCGTTCCCATACCGAGCCTTCAGATCCAGCATTTGATTAAAATCGCAGTCATAGATGAACCCGTCCCAACTAATCGACAGGGTATGCCGACACATCAGCCCCCCGATGGTGGCAGGGTTAAAGGCGTTGACCAGTTGCTCTAGGTAGCCGTCCAGGTTTCCCGATTCTGCCAGCCATTCTAAAAACCGGGAAATGGGCATATTGTTGAGGGCAATGAGGCGATCGAACTGAATTTGGTACTGGTTCCAGAGGGCATTTTTCCAGTCCTGTTCCGCCCGGCTTTGGTTCCCCGCCAAAATAGCGCCCACGGGGTTCGTCACCAAGGTCAACCGGCGCTGGGGATCTCCTTGGCCGTAGCCCGCTGCATTCAGGCGTTTCAGAGCTTCAATGGATTGGGCAAAGGTGCCGTCCCCCCGTTGTTTGTCCGTATTAAAAGCGCGGTAATGGGGCAGGGAGCAGACAATTTCTACCCCTCGCTCCGCTAACCAGTGGGGCAAATCCGCCAAGGGGGGCAGGAGTAAAACCGTGAGGTTACAGCGATCGATGACCTGTTTACCCCGCTGCACACACTGATCAACCAAGTAGCGAAAATGGGGATTTAATTCTGGAGCGCCACCGGTCAAATCCACCGTATGGGCCTGGGTTTGATCCAACACCGCCAGACAAGCCTCGATCGTTTCCCGGTTCATGTTCTCCTGGGTACGATCGGGCCCCGCATCCACATGACAATGGCGACAGGCCATATTGCAGAGCTTGCCCAGATTCATTTGGAAGATCTCAATCCCTCTGGGCTGAAGGGTCTCAAACCCTGCTGCACCTAGGCGATGGGCAAAATCCCCCCCTTGGGGTAAATGGGCGAGGTTTACCTGCTCCAGGAGGGCCCGTTGCTCCTGGGGATTACTCAAGGGCGATCGACGCTGATGGAGAGAAGTGATGGGACGGCGAATGGCCGATCGAGGATTATCCGCCGCATCCGCCCTATTCCAAGGGTGTTTTTCCAGTTCTGTATAGTTCGCAGGCATAAAGGCTGTCGTTCTCTATCTAACATTCTAGGGGCAAAAAAGCAGTGCGATCGTCCCATCCACTGGGTCGTATGGGTAGTATAATGCTTCCCATATTTTGGACAGCTTTTGGACAGCTTAATCAATATAGTCTCGCTGCCAATAAACTCAGAAACGATACGAAACAGATTTCCGGTTGGCTCCGGGTGGAACTGGCGTGGTTGAAAAAATCTGGTATTGTTTCAATCCCATGATCCAAACAATATGACCAACCCATCTAATGCTTCTCCTCGGCCCCTGCGCTTGGTCATTGGCTATGGCAACACCATTCGTCAGGATGATGGTGTGGGCTATCGGGTGGCGGAGTTTTTGGCCCAGCACCCCCCCCACCTTAGCTTTTGTGACTTCAAGGCGATCGCAGTTCATCAACTGACCCCGGATTTGGCGATGGAGGTGGCCCAGGCAACAGAGGTGATTTTTGTGGATATGGTGGCTCTTCCAGAGGTTGCCACCAGTGTTAAGCTCCAACCGCTGACGGGACAGACTGCGCCGCAAACCCATTTAGGACATCTGAGCGATCCCCAGGCGATCCTTGACCTGAGCGATCGTCTTTTTGAGGGCAGGGCACAGGGCTATTGGCTACTGATTCCTGGAGCCTGTTGGGAGATGGGAGAAGACTTGTCACCGTTGGCGCAGCGAGGTTTTGAGCAAGCGTTGGCTATTCTCCAAGGGCCTTTAATTCACGAAGGATACGAAGGATAC
>DALYGI010000282.1:0-2576 GCA_031971595.1 Prochlorotrichaceae cyanobacterium CTOTU29312 | reverse complement strand
ACGAAGGATACGAAGGATACTCCCTGATAGAAAATAAAGCTACAGACCCAGGCAAAGACGAGGGAGAAAATTAGGGTAAAACTTGAAAATTTCCAGGATTTAGACTCGTTTAAGGTGGTGACGAAGGTAGTTAAGCAGGGGGTATAGAGCAAACAGAAAATACAAAAACTATAGGCTTGAATCCAGGTTAGGTTTTCACTCAGATGTTGGGAAATAGCGGTGGGGTTGAGGGCATAAATGACCGCAAGGGATCCTAAAACCACCTCCTTGGCCACAATGCCAAAAATTAAGGCCAGGGTTAAATAGGGATCAATACCAATGGGGCGCATAATGGGCTGTAAAAACTCCCCAATCCTACCGCCGATCGTATCTAATCCGGTAGCGCCAACGGGAATACTGGTAATTAACCAAATAGCTATACAACCAAGGGCAATAAAGGTAGAGGCACGGGTTAAAAAGATCCTCACTTCGCCCCAGCCCCGCAGTAGCACCTGTCGCCAGGTGGGTAAACGATAGGGGGGTAATTCTAAGACAAAGGGCTCGTCATTTTTAAAGACATCTCGGAACAAAAAGGCGGTTAAAATGGCTGCTACAAAACTTAAAACATACAAAGAAAAGAGGGCGACCGCTCCTTGGGAGGCGGGAAAAACAGCGGCTAAAATAAAGACAAAAACCTGTAAACGGGCGGAGCAAAGGGAAAAGGGAATGATGAACATGGTCAACCAGCGCAGGGCTTGGGAGCGCATCACCCGCGTCCCCATCAAGGCCGGAACATTACAACCAAAGCCCATCATTTGCATTACAAAGCTCCGGCCATCTAATCCCAACCGAGCCATAAATGCGTCCATTAAATAGGCCGATCGAGACAGGTAGCCACTGTCTTCTAACACGGCCATGGCCATGAAAAATAAGACTAAAAGAGGCACAAAGGAAGCGATCGTGGCGAACCCTCCCCAGAGCCCATTTAAGATAAAACTTTGGAGCAATAACGGAAATGAAGAAACAGCCGGTTCAATGACCGTTGCTTGAATCCAACCCGTTACGTGATCCATCACATCCTGGGAGGGCAAACCCACCTGCCAGATCAGCCAAAACACCCCAAACATTCCCACAAAGAAGAGGGGCAAACCCCAAATGGGATGGAGCAGGATAGCATCAAGACGCTGGGTGATAGTAATAGCAGTTTGGGAAGGCATCAAAACAGCCCCCGAAAGCACATCCTCTAGGATTTGGGCGCTAATTTCTGGGGGTGAAACGGTTTGTAAACCCAGGGCAGGGGTAACCCTTTGCTCTAGGGCTTGGGAAATCATTTGATAGGTCTGAAAATAACCCCGTCCATATTTGGCACTGACCAACGCCACAGGCATTGCTAACCGTTGACTAAGTTTTTCTCGGCTAATTTTAATCCCAAACCGTTCTGCCTCATCCACCATATTTAGCACCGCCACACAGGGAATGCCCAAGGCTTTTAATTGCAGAGGTAAACGAATTTGGCGATCGAGTTGGGACGCATTCAGAATAATGACTGCCAAACTAATGGGAAATTGTTCTAAAAATTGCCGTACCACCTTTTCATCATCGGAAAAACCATTGAGATCATAGATGCCTGGCAAGTCTACAAACTCCGCCACTTCCCCATTGATTTTGACCTCCGCCTGCATAAAACTAACCGTAATCCCTGGCCAATTTCCCACAAAGGCAGAAGCCCCCGTAATCCGATTAAAAAAAGTGGATTTGCCGGTGTTGGGCATCCCTAGTAAAACCACTCGTTTGTGGGATGTGGCGGTCTGAATTGGGTTCTGCTCAGGATGACAGATCATGGGGAAATCTCAAAAAAAAGCTAGGATTATTCTAAATTCTAGGCATTTCGGGGCTATTGAGCAGGGTGAACCAGAATATTTTTTGCCTCTTGGCGACGGATAACTAATTCGGTGGTAGTGCCCACGCGAATATGGATGGGGCCTCCTAGCCACGCCTTCCGCAACACCTGGATCGGCTTGTTGGGCATAATCCCCATGGCTTCTAAGCGAGTCGCTAGACCCTGGCCGTGGATACCATGCACGATCGAATTGACTAGGGCCACCGTTCCCACCGAGAGTTCCGAAAGATTCAACACGCCCATACCTTCCCTTAATGAAAATAGTTTTCAACTATTATTCTAGCAGGTAGGAACACAAAGCAACAATCTTCTTGGAGAATTCCCTTCAGATCCTTGATTTCACAAAGATTAAAGGAATCTCTATTAAAAATAATTATCAATAAGTCTTGACGACGACAGAGGGATTCGCTAAGGTAGCCTTATTACTTAAGAATAATTCTCAATAATGGAAATCATTCACTCCTGCGGCGTAAGCTACATCGCCCAACAACTGCAACGGGATCGGGAGATGCTCTCGATGGCCCAAGCGTTTCCCTCCGGGCATTTTCCCTGTCTGTCCGAAGAAGTTCGTCATCCCCCTGACCCGATGTTAGATTTTCCGTTGGAGTAAGCTTGTCCAGCGCTACAAAACTATAATACTCTCCATATTCTGGACAGGTTAATAAGATAGTCTCGCTGCCAATAGACTAAGAAACTA
>DALYGI010000281.1:3055-5938 GCA_031971595.1 Prochlorotrichaceae cyanobacterium CTOTU29312 | reverse complement strand
GCAAACCCAGAACGATCGCTACGGGTGCCTTAAGTTTCCGCCACTTTAGATTTGGCATAGTCATAAATGCGATCGTTATAACAATAGAGTTAGAAGGAGTATACCCAAGATCAAGATTAAAGCAATCGTTAAACCATGCAGTTAATACTCCATTTGATGTGGTGAGTCCCAGGATTTTGCTAAGCTACTTTAGGTTTATGAACTGATGGATATGGATACCTACTGGTACTCCCCAATGTATTTAAGTCACTTTCTAATTCTTCTAAGTCGTAACTACGCTCAATTGCTTCATCTCCCAGTAATGAGTGAAACTCCCATTTTGTCATTTGTGCTAACTCTCGCGCTTTGCCAAAAGAGAGCAACCCTTTTTGATATAGACGAATCGACAATTCTCGTTGTATACGAGCAAGGCGTTCCGAAGGCGGAAGTTGAAGAGACTCCGCAACGTTGTTTGAAATCTCAAGTACTAGTTTGCTCATACTCTCCTCCTGCATTTATAAAAACTGGCCCTCGTCAAACTGTCACCATTCTACTGTGATTACCTACTTGACCCTCAGTATTTTAGCTTAGATGCCGATGTGCCCTCCTGCGCGTCGGCTACAGCGCAAGTGAGGTACCACTAACAATCCTAAGCAACAAATATCAGGATGTACTTTGAACAGCAGGGCCAAGGTCATTAAGTTCTTCAATTCTCAGCATCCGTATATCCCTTACTGATGTGCTAAACCAAGAAAGCTGTCTTGCTAGATCTTGAGCAGCAAGAACACAACTCACTGCATTAATGGTCTCATTCCCAAAGTAAACACTTCCTTGTTGTGGGGAAAAGCCATGAGCCTGTAAGACCCTCTTGATTTCAGCATAAGCATTGTTGTACGGGTCACCGTAGTTTTGCCTTAAAGACTCAATGTCTATATCAAATGCAATTGCGTACACCCTTGCACCCTCCTTCTTCTGTGTAACGAAATTAAGGTTACTACGAGATAAATCTACTTTGGAAGCACGTTTTTGACTAGCTACTGTATTTCTCATTTTTCTGCTCACCTCATTGAAATTACAGCCCTCTCAGTCTAGCATTATCTGAAGTCTAACTATATGTAGGACTCATTCTAAGATGTAAGTAGCCAGGACTCCAAGGGGAGCCGATCGTTTCCAACCTCTTTGCCTTGCCCTACTCGAATGAAAGAATACCATCCTTGCTTTCCGGCAGGAGAAAACAGCAAAAACCTGTTACAGAACTTAACGATGAGGATCCATGGATCCCAGATACAGTAAGGATCCTAGCCTCGTTTAGTTTGGGTTTTGTGCCTCAACCCAGCCGATGGTGAAGACGATCGCACTATGACACCCCTCTACGAAATAAAAAGCCGATCTGCCCCCATGTAATTTTCCAGATCAATAAACCCAAATCACACCTAGATTCAGGGCTTCCGAGGGCATTACTAGTTAACGGCTCATTGATCCCTTGTCTCTGAACCCAAATCGTTTATATTGAAGGCCATTTGAGTGAGCTTTGCGGTTCTCAAGCGCGGGTGAGGGTATGAACTGGGATTCAGGTGATTTAGGCAGAGCGACGGGAGCGATCGGTAAGCTGTGGGCTTTGACGGTGGGCATTAACCGCTATCGATCGTTTCCGCCCCTCCAATATGCCCGCCAGGATGCGGAAGGGCTATTCCATTTTTTGCAGCGCTATCGGCAGTTGGCTCCGGGGCGGGGGCTGCTTTTAACGGATGTGTCCCCCGATCAACAAACGCCTCTTCCTTGGGCTGCTACGGATACCCCCTCGACTCTGCCCAGTCGGGATAATTGGTGGTCTTGGTTGCAATCCCTCTGTACCACTAATCTGCTCCAGCCGGAGGATGTGCTCTGGATTTCCTTTAGTGGCTATGCTATCCATTACCAAAATGAAGATTATTTAATCCCCTGGGATGGGGATCCCAAGGCGATCGTGGAAACGGCGATTTCGGTTCGATCGCTGTTGAATCTGCTCCACGGAGCCCGCACTGCTCGGATTCTTTTACTGTTAGATATGAGCCGGAGCCAGGGTATTTTTGCGCCGGAGCAACGACCGGGCCAGCAAACGGCGCAACTGGTGACCCAGTTTGGTATTCCCACCCTGCTGTCCTGTCAACCTTACCAATTTGCCCATGAAAGTGCTGATTTGCGCTTGGGGCTGTTTACCTCTGCTCTCCTGGAAGGGTTAAGGATTCACCGCCTAGATACCCTGGGGGAAATTGCCCTGTATCTCAGCGATCGGGTTCCCCAATTGTGCGATCTCCACTGGAAACCGTTGCAAATTCCCCTCGGCATTGGAAGTCCTGGTTTTCTGATCTATCCCCAGGGACAGCCCACCTCCGAGCGGGCCGGCCAGGGGGAAACAATTACCCCGATTTTAATTCCCTTGACCACCCCCCAGGGCAGTCCCCAGCCCGTAGCTACCCCCTCCGGGAGAGCAGAGTATTCAGGATCAGGGCATTCCACCCCGACCTTGCCGATTTTTCCCTGGTCTGAGACTCCCCCTTCCTCCCATGCTCCAGCGCCCCCTAGTAAGGGATCTTCAGAAACCCGCATTCCCGATCGTTCCTTTCAGCCCCGCTTTCAATACACCCCATCGCCTCGCCCCCAACGATCGTCCGGTGTCAGGTATTTCCTGGGCTGGTTTATCCTGGCCTTTCTGCTTTTGGGGGGGATAGGGCTGTGGCAACGTTCAGGGCTGAGGCAGTGGCTTTTCCCCGCTGGAGAGCCTTCCGGGGAGCAAACTTTACCCCCTGGGGTGACGGATCAGCGGTGGTTATATGAGCCTCTCCCTGCTCCTAATCAATCGGCGGCTAGTCAACCTTCCGGTCAAGCCCCCCCTGCGATCGTCCCTGACCTTTCTAATCCTGA
>DALYGI010000281.1:0-2955 GCA_031971595.1 Prochlorotrichaceae cyanobacterium CTOTU29312 | reverse complement strand
CTAATCCTGAAGTTTCTAATCCTGAAAGCCTGACCCTAGAGAATCAAGGGCTTTTACGGGAGGCCAGAGCGTTGCTACGGGAGACTCAAGCCTCTCGTTTTAGTGATGCGATCAGCATTTTGCGTCAAATTGAGCCAGGGGAACCCCTCTATGATCAGGCCCAAGGGGACATCGATCGTTGGAGTCAAATGATTTTTGATTTTGCCCTTGGCCGCGCCCAGGAAAAGGACTACGCCGCAGCGATCGAAGCAGCCCGGTTAGTGCCCTGGGATCAGGCTCAATATCCAGATGCTCAAGCGGCCCTTCTGTATTGGCAAGACCAACTCGATCGCCAAACGCAGATTAACGGTCGGTTAGATCAAGCTCTGGCCATTATCCGCCCTGACTCTGCCTCTAGTTACAGTGATGCCATCGGCTTGTTGGGAACCATTCCCGCCGATCACCCTGACTATGCAGAAGCCCAATTGTTAATTCAAGATTGGAGTTTGGCGATTTTAGACCTGGCCCAGGATCGGGCAAATCAAGGGAATTATGCCCAAGCAATCGAAGCGGCGGAGTTGGTGCCAGACTCTACGGCGGAACAGGAAACTGCCCAGGAACTGATTGAGATTTGGCAAGAGGAGAGTGCCGATCCTCCTTAAATCTGCGCTAGAATAGCCGCAAAATCTTAACAAATTATAAAGCTGAAACGTCTGATCCACTTTGGGGAGTCGCGGTCTTCTATGTTGTATAACCGGAAATCGATCGTCGTGTTCTGGTTGCTTTGCTCAGGCCTGGTCTTCTCCCTCACGGGTTGCCAGTGGCAACAGACCAGCAACGCCCAACCGCAATCGGGAGGGCCGGGGGGACAGCCGGGGGGCCCAGAACGTCAGAAACAACCGCCCGTGGTGGATACCGCCCAGGTGACCGTAACCAGTTCTAGCACCAGTTATACCGGCACGACCCAGCCCAAGCGCCGGGTGTCTGTTCGATCGCGGGTGGAAGGTCAACTGCTAACCCTAGGGGTTGATGTGGGGGATCGGGTTCAGCAGGGGCAGGTGCTTGCTCAGTTAGACGAAGATCTGTTGCAAACCGCTGTGAACCAAGCGGAAGCAGAGTTAGCGGCTCGACGGTTTGAAGTGGAGCAGGCCAAGGCTCAGGTGGCAGAGGCTCAAGCCCAGGTCGCCTCCGCACGGGTAGCCCTGCAACAGGCGCAGTTAGATGCGGATCGCTTTGCCCAACTGTCTGCGGAGGGGGCCTTGGCCACTCAGGAGGCGGAGTTGGCTCAAACCACGTTACAAACCGCTCAACAAAGCCTGAAATCCGCTCAGGAGCAGGTAAAAACCCGCCAAAAAGCCATTGCCAGTCTGACCCAACGGGTACAGGCTCAAAATGCCCTCGTGAGCCAGGCCAAACAGCGCCTCACCTATACCACCCTCACCGCTCCCCTCACGGGCACGATTTTAAGTCGGGTTTCCGAAACCGGCGATCTGATTCAACCGGGGGAAACGATCGTGGAAATTGGGGACTTACAAGCCCTGGAAGTGGCGCTTCAAGTTTCCGATCGGGATTTAACCCAGTTTCGGCTAGGCCAAAAGTTAGATATTTATTTAGATGCCTTTCCCGATGAAGTCCTAGAGGGAACAGTCACGGAAATTTCCCCCCTTGCGGATGCGGCAGCCCGCCTCGTCCCCCTAGAAGTAACGATCGCTAATCCGGGGCAAAAGATCAGCAGTGGACTGTTAGCGCGGGTAAGTTTGCTGGATCAGACCTCATCCCGGTTCAAGATTCCCGAACGTGCTTTAAATCTGGCGCAAAATCCCGGACAACCCGTGGTCTTTGTCCCCACCAGTGAGGAGGCGGAAACCACCGTGGAAGCCCGTCCCGTCCAAATTGGTCAACGGGAAAACGGCCAGGTGGAAATTTTATCTGGATTGGAACGGGGGCAAACCTTTATTGTCAACAGCGATCGTCCCCTACAGGCAGGTCAAAAAGTCCGGCGTAGCTTCCTATCCAGTGAATCGGGAGGGTAAGGCAATGGATAACTATCAGCTTTTACTCGATCTGCATAAACCTCAAAACCGCCAGGGGCCAGGGGGCGATCGGGAAACCCTCAAAGCGATCGACCTAGCAGGACTAGAGCAACAGACCCCCTTAAAAATTGCAGATTTAGGCTGTGGTACCGGAGCCTCTAGCCTTATTTTGGCGAGTTCTTTAAGGGCAGAAATCACAGCGGTAGACTTCCTGCAAGGTTTTCTAAATGAGCTAGAGGTGAGAGCAAAAAGCAAGGGACTTGCGGACAAGATTACGCCCCTCTGTTGCTCCATGGATGACTTACCCTTTCCAGAGCAAGATTATGATGTGATCTGGTCTGAAGGTGCAGTCTACAATATCGGCTTTGAGAGGGGCATTCAAATCTGGAATCCTGTTCTGAAGCCAGGAGGAGTATTAGTCCTCTCAGAAATAACCTGGACAACCCGATCGCGCCCCCTAGAACTTCAAGACTACTGGCAAGCCGCCTACGGCTAGATTGACTTAGCCTCAGTTAAACTAGGTCTTTTAGAAGCCAACGGCTACAGCCCGATCGGGTATTTTACCTTACCGGAATCCTGTTGGTTAGAAAACTTTTACTATCCCCTACAGGCTAACTTTGAAAACTTTCTGGAACAGCATCAAAACAGTCCAGAAGCTCAGGAGATTATAGCCGTAGAAAAACAAGAATTTGAAATGTATCAGCGCTATCACAATTACTACAATTACGGCGTATACATCGCCAAAAAAGTATCTTGAAAGTATCTTGAAAAATTGTAGAAAACTGTAGGTTGGGTCAAGGGGCAAGACCGAATCACTCAAACCCACCCCTAACCCCTCCCTAGAGGGGAACTGGAACCCACCCCTGACCCCTCCCTAGAGGGGAACTGGAACCCACCCCTATTCCCTAACCCCTATTCCCTATTCCCTAACCCCTATTCCCTA
>DALYGI010000280.1:0-5952 GCA_031971595.1 Prochlorotrichaceae cyanobacterium CTOTU29312 | reverse complement strand
CGCTCCCGCTGATCGTACAAAGCAACCTCAATATGGGCCGGGGTTAACAACTTAGCTTCCACTAAATACTGTCCCAGAGGCTTGGGAGAGGATTGGGAAGGGTGATCCGCAGAGTCAGAGTGAGACATGGCTGATGAAATTCTACTGTTCACGTTTCTAGTCTAGCCTCGTTTTTTAACACCATCTGTTTTTCTTTTCAAAAAAAGTTTGATTATTCCGGCAATTTAGGTTTCTCCCTAGACATAAAATATACGAGGCATCTACGGAGATCCTACGGATCCAGTAAAAATACTCTTGTGGGTAACCGTTGAACCAAAAGCTTGAGGTGATCTGTAATCTACAAAGGAACCCCGCGAAGGGCAGTATTATTAAAAAGCTTATCAAAAGGCTTGTATCCCTCATTACAACGTTGCAACGTAAAAGCATTCAAACATTGAGCCTTTCGGTTTACGTCTATTCGATTTACATCTATGTGTTTAGCTGTTCCCGGTCAAATTGTATCCATCACACCAGGGAGTACCCCAAACTCCCCCCAGGATCTCGATCTCTTCCGATCGGGAAAAGTTAGTTTTCAAGGCATCCTGAAAACCGTAAACCTCGCCTATGTCCCAGAAGCACAGGTGGGGGATTATGTCATCGTCCACACCGGATTTGCCTTAAGTATTCTCGATCCCGAAGAAGCCGAACAAACCCTCAAGGACATTCCTCTAGTCTTAGGATCGTGAATTAAATAAACCGAAAAGTTCAGGATTAAACCACAGAGGCACAGAGAACACAAAGGAATTCCTTCAAGGCTTTTGACTACTCCCCTATTCCCCATTCCCTACTCCCCTACTCTACTCCCCATTCCCCATTCCCCATTCCCTATTCCCCATTCCCTATTCCCCATTCCCCCCAAACCCTATACCCTATACCCTATACCCTATACCCTATAACCTACACCCTCTACCCTGTCCCTAAAATCCCATGAGTCCTCTGTTAATTCCCGTTATTTTAGCTGGTGGCAAGGGGGAGCGCTTTTGGCCCCTCAGCCGTCGTCAGTACCCTAAACAATTTCTGAGCTTGGATGGAACGGGGGTTAGTTTATTGCAGGGAACCGCCGATCGTCTCCTGTCGATCGCTGACGGGTGGGAGAATCTTTGGGTAATTACGGCGGCCCATTTGGCCACGGGGGTGCAGCAACAGTTACCCCATTTGCCCTTGGGGAATATCTTGGTGGAGCCGGAGGGACGGGATACGGCGGCGGCGGTGGCATGGGCAACGGTGGAGGTGGCCAAGCGCTATGGCGAGTCGGCGGTGGTGGGCTTTTTCCCGGCGGATCATTGGATTGACGATCGCTCTGAGTTTGAGCAAACGGTCAGGGCCGGGGTCATCCTAGCCCAAGAACAGGGGGCGATCGTCACCTTGGGGATTCAACCGGCCTACCCTGCCACGGGGTATGGCTATATTGAACAGGGGGAAGGGATCGGTACCTTTGGCGATAAGCCCGCCTATCGGGTGGCCCGGTTCACGGAAAAGCCCGATCTAGATACGGCTACAGAGTTTGTCGAAAGTGGGCGCTTTAGTTGGAATGGGGGCATTTTTATTTTCCGGGCTGGGATAGGGCTTCAGGAGTTAAATATTCACGCGCCCCAAGTACTTACCCCCCTCAAGGAATCGGGGCAGGCGGCCTATCCCATCTTGCCCAAAATCAGCATTGATTACGCCCTCATGGAAAAGACTCAGCGAGCCTGTGTGTTACCCGTTCACTTTGGTTGGGATGATCTAGGGGACTGGAATGCCTTATCCCGGTTGTTGCCGCAGGATTCCCAAAGCAATGTGGCGGTCGGCACTCATGAGCATTTAGACAGCAAGGGCTGTGTGATCTATAACGATCGTCCAGAGGAAGCGATCGTCACCTTGGGGTTAGAAGATGTGGTGGTGGTGCGGGCCGGGAATGCCACCCTGGTTGCTCATAAAAGCCGTACCCAGGATATTAAAGCTGTGTTGAAACAGTTGCAGGATTTAGTTCAACAGATAGATCTATTATAGTTGATTGATTAGGTTGAGGTTGCTGTGCAGTTTATTGATCAGGCGGAAATTCAGATACGGGCCGGTAAGGGGGGAGATGGCATGGTGTCCTTTCGGCGGGAGAAGTTTGTCCCGGCGGGGGGGCCTTCTGGGGGCAATGGGGGCAATGGAGGCTCCGTGATCCTAGAGGCAACGGATCAATTGCAAACCTTGATGGATTTTCGCTACCGATCGCTCTTTAAGGCAGAGGATGGCCAGCGGGGGGGCATTAAAGACATGACCGGAGCGCGGGGGGCCGATTGTCGGATTCCAGTCCCCTGTGGCACGATGATCTACGATGGCGAAACAGATACCCTCCTGGGGGATTTGACCACACCCGGTCAGACCCTTTGTGTGGCACAGGGGGGCAAGGGGGGCTTAGGAAATGCCCATTTTCTCAGTAATTTTAACCGCGCCCCAGAAAAAGCCCTGCCCGGATTACCCGGCGAAGAACGATCGCTACGGCTAGAACTGAAACTAATTGCAGAAGTGGGCATTATCGGCTTACCCAATGCGGGCAAATCCACCCTAATTTCCGTGCTGTCCGCAGCCCGTCCCAAAATTGCCGATTATGCCTTTACCACCCTTGTGCCCAATTTGGGGGTAGTTCGCAAAGAGGATGGGGACGGCGTAGTATTTGCGGATATTCCAGGCTTAATTGAAGGAGCCCACCAGGGCATTGGTTTGGGGCACGAATTTTTAAGACACGTCGAGCGCACCAAGTTACTGGTTCACCTAGTGGATGCCACCGCCGCAGACCCCCTCCAGGATTACCGCACCATCCAAGAAGAATTAGCAGCTTACGGGCGAGGGTTAAGCGATCGTCCTCAGATTTTGGTTTTTAATAAGCAAGATGCCCTAATGACAGAGGAGCAAGCCCAACTCACCGAGCAAATCCAGACCCAACTTAACCTCCCCTTCTTCTGGATTTCCGCCGTCACCCGCCAGGGACTAGACCTATTACTGCGGGAGATTTGGACTCAGTTGGATCAATTGAATCAGTTAGACCAGTTAGACCCGTTAGATGAGTTAAACCCAGTTTTCATAGTAAAATAAGCAATATTACCTTTTGTAGGCTCATGGCTCAGAAACCCGAAGAACCCACCCCTGGCTTTGGCTGGACAACCTATGCAGAGCGGCTGAATGGACGTTTTGCCATGCTTGGCTTTGTGGGGATACTCCTCCTGGAATTTTTTACCCGCCAAGATTTTTTTACCTGGATTGGGCTGCGCTAGAGCGGCTGTGCGAGATCAAACGCCTCCCTGTCAGTCTTGAGGTTTGTTGATTGAGGTTTATTGATAGAGGTTCATGAATGGCATCGACTTTAGGCAATTTACGAGACTTATACCAGCAGGTGATTTTAGATCACTACAAAAAACCTCGTCATCGGGGGCGTACCAATCCCGTCGATCGTCAACAGCGGGGCCATAATCCCTCCTGTGGAGACACGATCGAATTAACCTTGGCTCTCACCCCCGACGGCGATCGGATTGAGGATGTCAAATTTGAAGGGGAAGGCTGTGCAATTTCCATGGCTTCAGCGGATCTCATGGCCGATAGCATTCGAGGACAAACGATCGAAGCAGCCTTGGCCATGGTGGACAAATTCCAAGCCATGATGCGGGGGGAAACGGAATTTCCCAAAGAACACCGCAAACTCAACGCCATGCAAGGGGTAGCCCAATTTCCGGTACGAATTAAGTGTGCGAATTTAACCTGGCACGCCCTCCGAGCCGCCCTAGAAGCAAGCGAGAATGGAGAACTGAGAATTGAAAATTAAGAATTAAGAATTAAGAATTAAGAATTGAAAATAGTGAGCCTCTATTCTTAACATTCAACACTGTATTCTTAAGTATTCTTAGTATTCTTAACTCTCAACAAAGCCCACTCTCTTAATGCTATCTTCCTAAAAAACAGAGACTTTGGCACTTAAGTTGCAAATACTGTCAACCTTGTCTTCTCAACCCCCATTCCCCATTCCCTATTCCCCATTCCCCATTCCCTATTCCCTATTCCCCATTCCCCATTCCCCATTCCCCATTCCCCATTCCCCATTCCCCATTCCCCATTAAAAATATGTTCGTTTCTAGTGACTTTTTGAATCTAACCCTGTGGCTGGGTCTAGCGACGCTGGGCTTTGCAGGGCTGACGATCTTGGCTTTTGTGTCCCAATGGCGCTTCCGGTTTCAACTGGTGGGGGTAACGGGTTTCTTTGCGGTGTTAGTAGTTGGGACGTTTGGCTTAAGTCTGGGGCTTTTTCAACGGATAGAAGTTGAGGGGGCTGGATCCTATCAGTTGGTTTATGATACCGGTAGTAATCAGGCGGTGATTGCGGTGGATCCGGCGATGGATGAAACCACCCTAGAGGCAACCCTCCAACAGGCTGCTTATAATCTCTTTTCTCCGGGCCGCTTTTCGCGGGAAAGCCAAGATATGCTGATTCGTGCCCGTGTGCTTGCCCACCCCCAACCGGGACTGTCGGAACCGATCTACGTGGGAGAGGTACATCGATCGCTGTCGGAACGCAATGATCCTAATATGCTCGTGACGGTGTTTAGCGATCGGTTACAGGCGATCCATGCCCTGGCCAGCGCCAGTGAATAGCCGAGTGCCTGCCTAGTACGATGAACGATTAAGGCTTTCCAGAGGGTGCTTGAACTTTAGCGATCGTCAGAGAGACCCGCCTGCTCCCGCACCAAACGGGCGATCGCTGACACATCTTCATCCCCAAACCCTCGCTGGATGAGGCCATTTTCCATCTGCGCCACAAAACCAGCTATCGGTAAACTCACCCCCAGTTCTTGAGCAGCTTGGAGGGCGATTTGTAGATCTTTACGATGGAGTTGGAGCCGAAAACCCAGGGGATAGTCATTGCGAATCATGTTGCCGGAGCGGTGGGTTAGCCCCCAGGATCCCGCTGCTCCCCCGGAGATGGCCTGAACCACTTGATCCAATTCTAAACCAGCCTTTAAGCCCAGAGTCAGCCCCTCCGCGATCGACCAGTAGGTGCCTGCAATCATAATTTGATTAATGGCTTTGGTCAGTTGGCCCGTGCCGATCGCTCCGATGTGGGTAATGGTTTTGCCCAGTATTTCTAAAAGGGGCTGCACCACGGCCAAATCCTCCCCATTGCCCCCCACCATAATGGATAACGTGCCCTTAATGGCCCCTTCGGAGCCGCCGGACAAGGGAGCATCCAGCATTTTGATCCCCTTGGCTTCCAGGGTCGCGGCCATTTCACGGGTGGCTTGGGGGCTAATGGTCGAAAAATCAATGACGATCGTTCCGGGGGCGGCGCTGTGGATAATGCCCTCTGAACCCAGGATCACCGCTTGGACATCCGGGGTATCACTAACGCAGACCATAACGACCTCAGCCTGAGCCGCTGCCGCTTGGGGAGACTGGGCCATCTGAGCCCCTGCTTCGATCGCGGGCTGACATTTCTCTGGAGTGCGGTTATAGACAGTTACGGTGTGACCGGCTCGTAACAAATTGAGGGTCATGGGAAGCCCCATGGTGCCAAGTCCACAAAAGGCAATATTGGTCATAGATGTCTCCGATGAGTTGGCTATGGGTTGGAAAGTGGGAAGGCGGAAGTAGGAAGTGGGAAGTGGGAAGTGGGAAGTAGGAAGTAGGAAGTGGGAAGTGGGAAGTAAAGTAACACAATTGAAACAGAAACCTGAACCAGAAGTCCTGCCTCTGACCAGACCAATCCCTCATGACTCCCATATTTACGAGGGGTTGAACCCCTATCCATAGGTACCCCAACCCCTCAACATTGATGCTTAGGAATGCGGACTTTATAACCTGGAATTTCACCATAAAGACACAGAAGCCTCGAAGCAATTCCTTTGTGTTCTTTGTGCCTTTGTGGTTTAATCCTGAACTTTCCGGTTTATTGAA
>DALYGI010000279.1:0-5983 GCA_031971595.1 Prochlorotrichaceae cyanobacterium CTOTU29312 | reverse complement strand
AGGGTTTGAAGTGTATAGTTATGCCGATGAGGATCAAGTTTAGTCGAGCAGTAACAAGAGGGGAATTGCCGCACCCTCCAGACAAGCCTTTCAGGTGGATTAACCCCAAGGCCCACGGTAAAGGTGCAAGGTTAAACTTAAAGATCTAGAAGACACGTTTTGCCTCCTGCATTATGCGGTCATCTATAGTGTTTCTGGGCTGGCATTCAGTTAGCCATGCCTGAAATTCTATTTCTGTAACTTCTGAACAATTTTTTCATAGTTGGGTAGGCTTAAATAAAGATTTAGTTTGAAAGGCTGAATTAATACGATCGATTTCCTTGGGTGCAGGAATTGCTTGAAAAATTTCCGGGAATTGAGCATTGAATTGATTTAGCGTTCAACAGTGCAAATTAACCCCATCGCCCGATCGATCGTTTCAGTGCGATCGATCATTTTTGCTAAAGCCGCTGCCTCATACCGTCCCTCAAATGCTTCCGCTGCTGCTGCATCTAGGGCAATTTCAAAGGCATCTTCCAGGGTTTCCCGCAGTTCATCTACATCACAGTAAGTCCCTTTCGCTTTACGTCTTTGATTAGTTCGTTGAATCTCTCGCACAGCATTCTTAATGGATAAGTCCCAGGATCGAGTCGATCGATTTTCTGCCTGTTGTTTAATCAGATGGAGTAGGAGGATTTTGGCAAAACTAAAAATCTTGTTGAGTTTGTCATCCTTGCTCATTTCCGTCATTTCCTCAACCAAAACCAATGCCTCTTGTACCTGATTTGCTAGTAAGAGTTGCTTCAACTCTAATAACTCTTCCATATTATTTTTCCTGCTGTGAGTGAATGGTAAGTAGATCAGACAAAGTAATGGGCGCTTTAAATCGGCTGAAAGCCCTATTCTGCCGTCATTGATAGATCCCCTTATTTAGCCTGGCCTACTTACTAGCCTGATTATAGCCCGCCTTCAAACCCTTTCAAATTTAATGATGTACGCCCCCCGATCGCCCCTTTCCCTCAACCAAAACCTGCAACAGCAATTTATGGATCTTCCTCAAATCCTAGAACTGTTGCGCCAATCTCCAGAGATTCCCCTAGAGTGCCTTAGCCCAGACTTCTAGAAGTGCGCTAGATTGGAGAGGGAACCTCTCCCCCTTCACTGAACGAGGGGATTCTCCTGTCCTTCACTCCGCAAGAGAACGCTATGGCTCGCATTGTCCTGATCGCTGGCTTTGAAACCTTTAATGCCAATCTCTATGAAAAAGCGGCCCAGGTGGCGATCGCTCGGTGTCCGGCTTTAGAAATTTTTACCTTTAGCGATCGTGATCTCACCCGTCGTCCGGGTCAGGTGGAGCAGGCTTTGGCGGGGGCGGATGTATTTTTTGCAAGTTTGATTTTTGACTACGATCAGGTGCTATGGCTGCGGGAACGGGTAGAGGGGATTCCGCTCCGGTTGGTGTTTGAGTCGGCTTTGGAGTTGATTGCGCTGACCCAAATTGGCCAGTTTAGGATTGGGGATAAGCCGAAAGGAATGCCAAAACCGGTGCAATTTATCCTCAGTAAGTTTGGGGGAAATCAACGGGAAGAGGATAAGTTAGCGGGGTATTTAAGTTTTCTGAAAGTTGGCCCCAAACTGTTGAAATTTATTCCCGTGGGGAAGGTTCAAGATCTGCGGAATTGGCTGATTATTTACGGCTATTGGAATGCGGGGGGCTTGGAGAATGTGGCCACCCTGTTTGCGGTGATTGCGGAAAAATACCTGAAACTAGCTGTCGGAGAAATTGCCCCGGTGCTGGAAACTCCCAATATGGGACTGCTACACCCTGAAGCTCAGGACTATTTCCACTCTCCCCAAGCCTATTTAGACTGGTACATAAATACCTATCGAACTGAGGCGGCGGACTATCCCAGGGTAGCGCTGTTGCTGTACCGTAAACACGTCATTACCCAACTGGCCTATATTCCCCAACTGATTCGCTACTGTGAGGAAGCTAAACTGTTGCCGGTTCCTGTGTTTATTAATGGGGTGGAAGGTCATGTGGTGGTGCGGGACTGGCTGACCACGGCGGATGAACAGGCACACCGTCAGCAGGGGACGATCGTTAATCCCTCTTTATCACCGGAGGCGGTGAGGGTAGAGGCGATCGTTTCCACCATTGGGTTTCCGTTAGTGGGGGGGCCAGCGGGGTCGATGGAGGCGGGGCGACAGGTTGAGGTGGCAAAGCGGATTCTGAGTAGTAAAAATATACCCTATTTTGTGGCGGCTCCGTTGCTGATTCAAGATCTCCACTCCTGGACGCGGCAAGGAATTGGTGGGTTACAAAGTGTGGTGTTGTATGCCTTACCGGAGTTAGATGGAGCGATCGACACCGTGCCCCTAGGGGGATTAGTGGGGGATGAGATTTACCTGATTCCCGAACGGGTGCAGCGTTTACTGGGACGGGTGAAACAGTGGATTAACCTGCGGCGCAAGCCCGTCAGTGAGCGGAAAGTAGCGATCGTTCTCTATGGCTTTCCGCCGGGGTATGGCGCAACGGGGACGGCGGCTTTGTTAAATGTGCCCCAGTCCTTACTCCAGGTACTCCAAGCCCTCAAGGAACAGGGGTATGCGGTGGGGGACTTACCGGAGAGTGGGGAAGTGTTAATTGAGCAGTTACGACAACAGGAACAAAACAGTAATATCGCCGAACAGTCCACTGTGTCAGCCAAAGAACTGGAACACTGGCTGGGTTATCTCCTCACCACTCGCATGGAAAAACAGTGGCAGTCCCTAACGGGAACGGGCATTAAAACCAGTGACGATCGTTTTTTACTGGGAGGGGTAACCCTGGGTAATATCTGGCTGGGAGTACAGCCCCCCTTGGGCATTGCGGGGGATCCCCTGCGGCTGATGTTTGAGCGGGATCTCACCCCCCATCCCCAGTATGCGGCGTTTTACCTGTGGTTACAGCGATCGTTTCAGGCGGATGCGGTGGTTCACTTTGGTATGCACGGCACAGTGGAGTGGTTGCCCGGTTCACCGTTAGGCAATACGGGTTACTCCTGGTCTGATGTTCTTTTGGGGAACTTACCCCACCTCTACGTTTATGCGGCCAATAACCCCTCGGAGTCGATCCTGGCGAAACGTCGCGGCTATGGGGTTTTAGTGTCCCACAATGTGCCCCCCTACGGACGGGCAGGACTCTACAAAGAACTGGCGAACCTGCGGTCACTGATTGCGGAATATCGGGAAGATCCAGAAACCAATGAACTGCTGCGGGATGCCATCGCCAAAACGATCGTAGACAGTGGTCTAGAAACTGACTGTCCCTTTGGAGAACTGCGCCAGATGGGACTGGACTGCACAGCGGCGAACATGGCCCTCTTTTCCGCTAAGGTGTTTCAGTCCTACTTAGTGAGCCTCTACGAGTACCTGCAAGTCCTGGAAAATCGGCTCTTTTCCTCAGGGTTGCACCGTCTGGGCACGGCCCCCACTCCCGACCAACTCCTCACCTATCTCCAGGCCTATTTTGAAGACCAACTCTCCCCCACTTGGCTGGAAACGATCGCCACTACACCGGAGCAAGTGGAAGCCCAGTGGCAGTCAGACGCTCAAGCCCAGCGCCAAAAGCAGGGAACGATCGTAGAGCCTCAACTGCAACAACAACGGGCCCTACTGGATCAAGCCCTCACCATCCGATCGTTGCTGCTCCAAAACACGGACGAACTGACCAACCTCCTGCGGGGGCTCAACGGCGAATACATCCCTCCCGCTCCCGGTGGTGATCTACTGCGGGACGGCCCCGGCGTACTGCCCACGGGCCGCAACATCCACGCCCTCGATCCCTACCGTATGCCCTCCGCTGCCGCCTACCTGCGGGGTCGGGAAATCGCCTTGAAACTCATTGCCCAACACCAGGCAGAGCACGACGGCACCTACCCGGAAACCGTAGCCGTGATGCTTTGGGGACTGGATGCCATTAAAACCAAGGGAGAATCCCTCGGCGTACTCTTGGAACTGGTGGGGGCTGAACCCACCCAAGAAAGCACGGGCCGCATCGTCCGCTACGACCTCAAACCCCTGGCGGATCTCAGCCATCCTCGCATTGACGTACTGGCCAACCTCTCCGGCATCTTCCGAGATAGCTTTGCCCACATTTTAGACCTCCTAGACGACCTCTTCCGCCGGGCTTCCCTAGCCGTAGAGCCGGAAGACCAGAACTTCATTCGCAAACACGCCCTCGCCCTAGAAGCCCAGGGAGTAGAAAACCCCACCGCCCGCCTCTTTTCCAACCCTGCGGGGGATTTTGGCTCCTTAGTCAACGATCGTGTGGTGGATAGTAACTGGGAATCGGGGCAGGAGTTAGCGGACACCTGGGTAGGGCGCAACAGTTTCAGTTATGGTCGTCAAGACAAAGGCCAGAATCGATCGCAGGTGCTTCAGTCCCTACTCAAAACCACCGATCGAGTAGTACAACAGATCGACTCCGTAGAGTATGGACTCACAGACATTCAGGAATACTACGCCAACACCGGAGCCTTAAAAAAAGCCGCCGAAGTCCAGCGGGGCAAAAAAGTCACCGCCAGTTTCGTCGAAAGTTTTTCCAAAGACACCACCCCCCGATCCCTGGAAGAACTACTACGCCTGGAGTACCGCAGTAAATTCCTCAACCCCAAATGGGCCGAAGCCATGGTCACCCAAGGATCCGGGGGAGCCTACGAAATCTCCCAACGCATGACCGCCCTCATGGGCTGGGCCGGCACCGCCGACTTCCAGGAAAACTGGGTTTACGATCAAGCGGCTGCCACCTACGCCTTAGACCCAACCATGAGCGATCGACTCCGCAAAGCCAACCCGGAAGCCTTTCGGAACATCGTGGGGCGAATGTTAGAAGCCCACGGGCGGGGGTTTTGGCATCCCTCGGAGGACACCCTAGATCAGTTGCGAGATTTATATGAACTGACGGATGAAATCCTAGAGGGGGTTGAATAGCTCACCACGAGATCCAGGGTTTCTCTATCAGCTTGCCCCGTTGATCCCCCGGTTTCTTCTTCAACGTAGTCCAACAATCTCTAAATGAAACCAACAGAAATCGGAGATCTGGTTAGCACCACAAACGATCGCTTTTCACTAGCTAACCTTTAATTAAAAGCTACTAACTTGACGAGTAAGGCGATAATCAAACCAACGATCGCTACCAGTAACATCGTAACCTGGTTAAAACGATCGTTTATCTTATCAAGTTTTTGATCAACCTTTGTTTCAAGTTGGTTAATGCGATCGTTTACTTTATTAAATTGTTGATCAACTTTCTCAAATTGCTTAAGAACTTCGGATCGGAAGTCTTTCAGATCACGATCGAGTTTATCAATATTTTTCTCGTTGTGTCGTACACTCTCCTGAAGCGCTGCAACGGTGGGATCAGCAGAAGTCATTGCCTGAGTCATGAAATCACCTCTTGAAAATCATGTAGTTTATTTTAACAGCGATCGTTTTGGGTATTTCCTTGGTTGCGCTGCCCCTCGGTATTTTTCAAGAAACCTTCACTTTCCGCAACTGGCTTGGCTTAGATCTCAAGGTGAGTCGTCAAACCCAATTTACGAAAGGACACTCATTCCATTGGGACAAGTTTAATACTGGGGGATGAAAGCGGAACGCGGAACTTTGCTTCTCCAAGGGTCAAGGTTCATCCCTTAGAGGGTCAAGGTTTATCCTCAAAAGGCTCGGCTTTCAGCCTGAGTGGGGTCAAGCTTCAGCCCCGACAGGTTCAAACTTCGACCTCAGAGGTTTAACTTTTATCCCTCAAGGGTTCACAAAAGCGATCGTTCTCCCTACCCCCCAAAACAGCGATCGTCTTCCACACATCCTCAAAAGCGATCGTCCCCATCAAAAGCGATCGCTCTCCCATATCCCAAAAGTTAGGCTACAATTGATAGCGAATTTCATGTTCTAAAATTTATTTATGTCGGGTATCAACTTAAGGCGAAAACTCCTACACAGAGACGATCGCAGCCTGCAAGGG
>DALYGI010000278.1:0-6019 GCA_031971595.1 Prochlorotrichaceae cyanobacterium CTOTU29312 | reverse complement strand
AAAACGATCGCCCTGTCACCCTGTTGATTGACATTACAGGAATCACGGAAGAAGAGGCTAACCTATTCCTCTCTAGTGTGGCGCTGAATTTGATGATGGAAGAAGACCTAGAAGTGAGTGAAAATCTTAACTTCTCCTTCATTCAGAATCTCAGTAAAACAGAATGGGATGCCCTCCTGCCCCAGGTCTTAGCCCGAATTCAGCTTGATCAGGAAAAGCTACCTGATCAAGAAACGATCGAATCCTTGCCTGTGCTTTCTGCTCGTTATCCCAATTATTTAATCTATCCAGACTGGAACCAGGACAGCGATCGTTTAACCGATGATTTAACTGAAACTTTAAAGAAACTAGCGGAACAGGAAGATAATGCGGGAGCTTGTGTATTGATTGATATTACTGGCATGGATCCAGAAACGATCGGCCTTTATCTGTCGGAGTTGGTGATGACGGTTTTGTTGAATGAGGGCATTGATTTAAACGATCGCTTACAGATTTCTTTAATTGGAGATTTAAATACAGGGCAATGGGACAGCTTAAAAAGCTTAGGGACGATCGTTTCTGTGTCGGAATAAAAGCACAATCATTGGGTGGTCTTGGGTTAGGCACTCTATGATTGGACTATGGAAATCATTCTGTTTGCTCAGGAGACAACAGCACCATGCCTACTCTTAGCCTGGCTAAACTTCCGATCGCTACCCTGGATCTATCTCCCGGTAGTCATCTGCTGATTAATGAGGTCACCTGGGAGCAATATGAAGCACTACTCGCGGATTGGGGGGAAGAACGACGAGTCCCCCGCATTAACTATTGTGATGGAATTCTGGAAATTATGTCTCCCCTGCCTGCCCATGAACGCCCACACCGTATCATTGCCCATATTGTGGCTACTCTGCTGGATGCTCAGGGCAGAGATTGGGAGGATTTTGGCTCCACCACGTTCAAAAAGCCGAAAAAAGCAGGTTTAGAACCAGACACCTGTTTTTATATTCAAAATGCCCATCGAGTCCGATCGCTGCTGCGGATGAATATGGAAACGGATCCACCGCCGGATCTGGCCATTGAGGCGGATGTGACTTCTAAAACTACCCTGGATGCTTACCTGATTTTACAGGTGCCGGAGGTCTGGATCTATGAAAACGATCGCTTGAGCATTTATGGGCTACATCCCGAAACCCAGCCCGCCTCTTATCAAATAGAGACCCAGAGCCGAGTCTTTCCTGATTTACCGATCGTGACCCTCATTCCTGATCTCGTCCAAGAAGCGATCGTCGGGGGTACTAGCACTATGCTGCGGAATCTCAGGCAACGCCTCAAGCCTTCGAGCTAAAGCATAAGCCATAGCTAGCCACAGGTCTTGCTTCCCTTGCCTTTGCGGTAAATCAAGGTCATAATCGCCGCAAAATTTGCGTTAATTAAGGGTAGCGGGGCGAGTGAACGATGTGGGTTTATGAACAGCCTGACTGGCCACGCTTTCGGTGGAATCAAGACCAGATCCTTCAGCCATTGGCCAATCTACGGCACCACCAAGGGTACCTCCTGGGGCTGATGGCGGGCTTAGGGCTGGACTTTTCCCAAAGGGCGAACCTGAGTACCCTCACGGAGGAAACTGTCAAATCCTGGGCCATTGAAGGGCAGACCCTGGATGCAGAGACCGTTAAGTCTTCCCTGGCTCGGCGCTTGGGCATGCCTCATCCTCCCGTCCCTGCGATCGATCGCTCCATCGAAGGCATTACCGCCATGATGCTAGATGCTACCCAAAATGCAGATGCTCCCCTCACGATCGTTCGTCTCTGGAGTTGGCACGGGGCCCTCTTTCCCACGGGCTACAGTGGTCTCAGAGCCATTCGGGTGGGTCAGTGGCGCAGTGATGACCGTGGCCCAATGCAAGTCGTCTCCGGCCCCATCGGCCGCGAAACCCTTCATTACCAGGCCCCTGAAGCGCTGCAATTGCCCCTGGCTATGGCCCAGTTTCTCGCTTGGTTTAACCAGCCTCCCCCAGATCTCGATCCCATTCTCCAAGCTGGCATTGCCCACTTTTGGTTCCTTACCCTTCACCCCTTCGAGGATGGTAATGGCCGGATTGCCCGCGCCCTCACCGAACTGGCCCTGTCCCGCGCCGATGGTTCCCCCTTGCGTTTTTATAGCCTGTCTGCCCAAATTGAAGGGGAACGGAAGCAGTACTACCGGATTCTGGAGCAACAACAACGGGGCAGCTTAGACATTACTCCCTGGCTTCAGTGGTTCCTCTGCTGCTGCGATCGTTCTCTGCACCGTGCGGAAACTGCTGTGAAGACCCTGCGCTACAAAGCGGCCCTTTGGCAAAAACTGGCTCAATATACTCTCAATCCCAGACAACGAAACATTCTGAACCGTCTTCTAGAGGGCTTCAAGGGCAATCTCACCACCTCTAAATATGCCAAACTCTCGAAATGTTCCACGGATACAGCCCTCAGGGATATTCAAGCCCTCCTCAGCTATGGAGCCTTGATCCAAAACCCAGCCAAAGGACGAAGCACCAGTTATCGACTTCCCACGGAGGAAGAACTAGAATCCAACTCTTTTTCGCATCCTGGGAATCTGGGGCAAGTTTCCTTGCATTAAATAAAATATTGACTTTCGACCGGAAAATACCTGATCAGCGAAGTGTAGGATGGCTTAATTTTAAGATGAGAACAGCGAGGGGAGGTAGGCACAAATCGAGGGAATAGGGAAACCCATGAAAGGGCCAGTCTTCGGAATTTTTGCCCCCTAAGTTGCCGAGGTTACTGCCCCCATATTGTCGGGAATCACTGTTAAAAAGCTCTTGGTAAAAACCAGGGGTGGGAACCCCAATGCGGTAGTGGGCGTGGGGTTGAGGGGTGAAGTTGCCCACAACAACTAAAAAATCCGACGAGTGTTGATCGCGGCGGAGGAAGGAAATGACGCTATGACGATGATCGCTACAGTCAATCCATTGAAAGCCGTTTTCTTCAAAATCTGCGGTGTAAAGACTGGGTTCCTGATGGTATAAAGTGTGGAGATCTTTAATGAGGGTCTGGATTTTTTGATGGGGAGGATAATTTAATAAATCCCAGTCTAAATCGCCCCACACATTCCACTCGTTCCATTGGGCAAATTCGATGCCCATAAACAGGGTTTTCTTGCCCGGATGGGTATACATAAAGGTCAATAAACATCTCAGGTTGGCATATTTTTGCCACTCGTCCCCCGCCATTTTCCCTAGGATTGAACTTTTGCCATGCACTACTTCATCATGGGAGAGGGCAATCATAAAGTTTTCGCTGTGGTGATACCACATGGGAAAGGTAATATTATTTTGATGGTATTGTCGTAACCCACTCTCCATTTGAAAGTAGTCTAAAACGTCGTGCATCCAGCCCATATTCCACTTGAGGTTAAAGCCTAAGCCCCCCACATAGGTGGGCCAAGATACCATGGGCCACATACTGGATTCCTCCGCGATCGTTAGAATTCCGGGAAATTCCGTAAAGAGGGCATGGTTGATCTGGCGCAAAAAGTCCGCTGCTTCAATATTTTCTCGACCGCCATAGGGATTGGGGAGCCATTCCCCCGGTTTACGGCCATAGTCTAAATACAACATGGAGGCTACGGCATCTACCCGTAAGCCATCAATATGATAGTAATCGAACCAAAAAAGGGCATTAGCCAAAAGAAAATTACGCACTTGGGGAGAGGCATAATTAAAGACTAAAGTGCCCCATTCTTTATGCACTCCCCGGCGATCGTCTGCGTACTCGTAGAGGGGATTACCATCAAAGTTGGCAAGGCCATGCAAATCCCTGGAAAAGTGACCGGGAACCCAATCTAAAATGACCCCTAAGCCTGCCTGATGACAACGATCGATAAAATACATTAGCCCTTGGGGACAACCAAAGCGAGAGGTGGGGGCATAGTACCCCGTCACCTGATAGCCCCAACAGCCATCAAAGGGATGCTCCGCCAGGGGCAATAGTTCAATGTGGGTATAGCCCAAGGATTTGACGTAGGGAATCAGCCGATCCGCCAGTTCGGGATAGGTTAAAAACCGGGCTTGGGGACGATAGCCGGAAATAGGCACAATGGACTGCTCTTGCCCTTGGAATGGGGGCGGCGGATCTGCGGTGGAGCCGTGCATCCAAGAGCCGAGATGGACTTCATAAACCGCCAAGGGATGATCCAAGGGGTTGCGGTGGGGTCGGGCGGCCATCCACTCCCCATCGCCCCAGGTGTAGGTGTGCAAATCCGTGACGATCGAGGCGGTGCGGGGACGCACTTCGTGGTAAAAGCCCACCGGATCCGCCTTGCGGTATCGATCCCCCGTGGCTGTCCAGAGTTGATATTGATAGCGATCGTTCACCTGCGCCCCAGGTACAAAGCCGCCCCAAATGCCGTGACCCAAGGGGTGTAAGCTATCCTGCCCCTCCTGCCACTGGTTAAACGTGCCCAAAACCTGTACCGCCGTAGCGGCGGGAGCCCACACCGCAAAATAAACCCCTGTTACCCCTGCTTCGACCCCTGGATGTGCCCCCAGTTTGTTGTACAACCGATGATCTGAGCCTTCTTGAAACAGATGCAAATCAAAATCAGTAAATTGAACATTCGGGGCTGTAGGGTTCATAGGCTGGAACAGGGAATCTGGCTAAAATTTAGGGCTATGACTCTCCAGAAGGATCACCTGATCACCAGGATTTCTGACATTGGGGAGCAAATTTAGGTAGACTTACAGGAGCGCCAAGCCTTTATTTCGATGCGTCGATCAACAGGATACCGTCCAAGATACCGTCAAAGATCTGGAAGTTCTCACCTTAACGGCTACCCGCCATTCCCCCTGATGCAGGCATCTTTATTATGAAAGCGATCGTCATGACTGCCCCCGGAGAGCCGGAGGTTCTTGAACTTCAGACCGTGCCGGATCCTGCCCCACCCCAAGGTACTCAACTGCTGATTCGGTTGCGGGCCGCTGGGGTCAATCCCATCGATACGAAATTGCGCCAACGGGGGACATTCTACCCCGATCGGATGCCTGCGATTTTGGGCTGTGATGGGGCCGGAACGGTGGAGGCGGTGGGGCCGTTGGTGGAACGTTATCGCCCTGGAGATGGGGTCTACTTTTGTTATGGGGGTCTGGGAAACCAGCCGGGAACCTATGCGGACTATACGATCGTGGAGGAGCGATGGGTTGCCCCCAAGCCTGAATGTCTCAGTTTTGCAGAGGCGGCGGCTGCGCCGTTGGTGCTGATTACGGCCTGGGAAGCCCTTTACGATCGGGCTCGGTTGCAGGCAGTACAAACGGTTTTAATTCATGGCGGAGCAGGGGGTGTGGGTCATCTGGCCCTTCAGTTGGCGCGGTTGCAGGGGGCCAAGGTCTGTACGACGGTGAGTGATGCCACCAAAGCGGCGATCGTGGAGTCCCTGGGGGCAGACTGGATTATTCGCTACCGGGAAACGGATTTTGTGCAGGCGGCCCTGAAGTGGACGGAGGGCAAGGGAGTCCACACGGCCTTGGATACGGTGGGCGGCCCCTTGCTGGAGCAAACCTTTGGGGCGGTGAGGGTATATGGCGATGTGGTGACCATCCTGGCTCCTGCGGCCCAGACGGATTGGAAGGTAGCGCGGGATCGCAATCTGCGAATTAGCCTGGAACTGATGCTGACACCGCAGTTACAAGGGCTACTGGATGCTCAAAAACATCAGGTGCGGATCCTAGAAGACTGTTCCCGTTGGTTCGATCAAGGACTTCTCAAAATCCACGTTAGCGATCGATTTCCCTTGGCAGAAGCAGCAGCAGCCCACCGTTGTTTGCAGCAGGGGGGGCGCATTGGCAAGATTGTTTTAGAACATTAGAGCATGAGGGGCGTTCCGATCGTTTCTGACCCGGAGGAAATGAGACTACGACATCTAGCGGATTTCTCTCCAAGATTTATCCTCCAGTATTGAACTGGGTCGTTAATGGTCTTCAATATCTCTAAGGATCGTGAATTCAATAAACCGGAAAGTTCAGGATTAAACCACAGAGGCA
>DALYGI010000277.1:0-6030 GCA_031971595.1 Prochlorotrichaceae cyanobacterium CTOTU29312 | reverse complement strand
GTATTTTTGATGAAGAGGACAACCTCATTGCCGAACTGGTACGGGATGGGGAACTTGTTGGCGATCCCAGCGAAACCTTCCGTATTGTCACCCTAGACTTCCTCGCCGCTCCCCGTTTTGATGAAGCTACCGGTGAATTTATCGGCAGTGGCGATGGCTATCCCTTCCCGAATTTAAATACTGACCCAACCATAGGGGCTGTGGGAGACCCTGCTGTGATTGCACGGGTTAACTTGGTGGAACTGGATGCCGCAGGTACTACAACCGGTGATGCCACGTTTGCCAATGATGGTACGGAGCAAGATGCCCTAGCCGAGTACCTGTTGGATAACTTTGCCACCGCTGAAACTGCCTTCAACCAGGAAGATGTTACCCCTGAGTTCGACACCCGGATTCAGAACCTCAACTTCCGCGAAGATGCCGTTCTGCCTCCCTTAGTCACCCCGCTCGTCACCGGTACTCCTGGTGCTGACACCCTCTGGGCAGGCATTAACGAATTTGCTGGAGTCAACAGTCTCGTCTTTAGTGGTGCTGGCAATGATGATGTAGACATCCCCATCGGCGGCGCTAACCTGGGTTCCAACCGCATCTTTACCGGCAGTGGCAGTGATCTTATTGCAGTTGCCGATAGCGATCGAGCTTTCGGTGGCAGTGGCGATGATGGGTTTGATGCTACAGAAGCCAGTGATTATCGTCTCTCCGGTGGTGCTGGTGCTGATGAGTTCTTCCTCGGTGTAGGCGGTCGCGCTCTGGGTGGCGACGGTGACGATACCTTCTACGTGGTTGAAAGCGGCGGCAACCTCCTCTCTGGCGGAGCAGGTACTGATGCCTTCTGGATTCTGACGGATGCTCCGACTCTGTTGGGCAGTCCGAACACGATCGTTGACTACACGATCGGCACTGACGTGATTGGTATTGCCAACCAGTTTGCTGATTCTGTTGAAGACCTCACCCTGAATGGTAGCAACATCAGTCTTAACGGTGTGTTATTGGCCACCCTCAACGGTGTGAATGCAGCAGGTGCCACCTTCGTCTTTAGCAATCCCTTTGCCTAAGACTGATTTCCGTACCTTCTTCGTGTTCTTTGTGCCTTCGTGGTGAAATTAAAAACTTGAATTAAAACCCAAAGGGACAAATTACTGAAGCCTTAACTGAAAGCTAGAGTGCTGATGTACTCTAGCTTTTTTTATAGTTGAGATTTTTATTCAATTGATTGCCCCAGCGAGGTAGGGGGGAATAAAAAAGAGGAATGAATAAAGAACGAAAGGGAGAAATGAGTCTAAAGTTCAGATCTTTCAAGTCGTTTCCATTCAACTGATTGCCCCAGCGAGTGGGGCCTTTGATGCCTCTCTTGCTTGGTGATAGTTCTATATACAAAGAATATTCCCTTTATTGAATCTCCTACTACACTGAGTCTGTAGTATTCAGGGGTGATTGTTAGGGTCGGTCGGTAGCTCTCTAGTTCGTGGGAAAAGCATAATATTTCTCAAACTCACGTTCTGGGAAAGTAACAGAAGCGATCGGTACAACGTTGCCCATGTACATATCCTTGAGAATGTGGCTGATACTATCCATTACTGACACAAAGCGATGGGGAGATGGTCTAAGCGGGTAGTGTAGGAGGGTGAGCATTTCTCTCTTTTCATCTTCCATTCCTGTTTGATGCCCTCGATAGCAAAATTGATTGTGCCTGCTCCAAACCGATCGTTTATCTGGTCTATGACCTCCATTAATTTGGATGACCTATTACGGTCTTTATGGTCAAATAATGAAGTTTGAACACCAGACTGGGGTATTAGTCCCAGCATAATCACCCCCGCTTTCTTGTAAGGAACGCCAGGTATAAACATTTTTTCGGTCACTTGCATTGCATAGTGGATAAGCTCAGTTGTATCGTTGGTGGAAACTGGTAGGGGAACGGTCAGAGCCTCACTTGAGGGATTTGCGGTATAGCGGCTGGTGCGGACAAAGACAGTAATTGCTGATGCTACTTGTTTTTGCTTCCTTAGCTTCGCACTAGCTTTTGTAGTGTAGCTGGCAACTGCTTGTTTTAGCTCTATCAATTCCGTTACCACTCTGCCAAACGATCGGGAAACACAAGTCTCTTTTTTGGGTGCAGGGCAAAGTTCGAGGGGTAAGCAGGATTCTCCCTTTAGCTCTCGGATCATCCTTTCCCCCACTATGCCCATCTTTTTACGGACGATTACTGTATCCGCATCTCTAAGTTGGAGCGCATTGTGGATATTGTGTTCTCTCATCCAAACCGATAATCGCCTGCCAATGCCCCATACATCAGCTATGTCTACCTTTTGCAGAATTGAGTCTGGGTCAGGGCAAGTGGATAAATCAAATACTCCTGATTCAGACTTTTTAGCGACCCTATTACCAATTTTTGCCAGGGTTTTACTAGACGCAAACCCGATCGATACTGGTATCCCCGTCCACCGTCTTACTGTGCGTCTTATCTCCAATCCATAGGCAGTGAGGTTGATCCCGCGAAAGCCCCCCACACCCATGAATGCTTCATCGATCGAGTACACCTCTAGCTCCGGGGCAAAGTTTGCCAGTATTTTCATAACGCGATTAGACAAGTCCCCATAGAGGACATAATTTGATGAATAGGTAAGAATGTTATGCTTTCTCACTTCTTCCTTGATTTTGAACAAGGGCACTCCCATCGGAATACCCAATGCTTTTACTTCGGGCGATCGGGCTACTACACATCCATCGTTGTTAGAAAGGACAACCATCGGTTTCTGCTCTAACTTAGGGTCTAATGCCCGTTCGCAGGACACATAGAAATTATTGCAATCTACTAAGGCAAACATCGTTTCATCGGATGAATAACGTTGGTTACTACCCCCCAGATTGTAAATTCAGCTAATTCTGGCACCACGATAGCGGGGTAATCAGGATTATCAGATAGGAGCAGGATTTTCCAGTCTCTTCTATGGAAACGTTTGACATTGAATTCCCCATCCACTACTGCCACTACCACATCCCCGTTTTGTGGATCCTCTGAGCGGTCAACCACAATAATGTCCTGGGGGAAAATGCCTGCCTCTATCATCGATAGCCCCTGCACCCGCATCAAATAAGTAGCAACAGGGTTGGTAATTAACATTTCGTTGAGATCAATTACCGTCTCGATGTAGTCCTCCGCCGGGGAAGGGAAACCCGCTGGGATAAAACTAAACATCAGGGGGATCTCGACCCTCGTTTTACGAGTACCTCTAGTTTGATTGGTTGCCATAATTCCTTTTTTAAGTCTTTAAGGTTTTACCTGCCCACACCACTGGCCCCAGAACCGTTTCCATTCAACTGATTGCCCTACCTAGTACAGATGTTCTCTTATTATACCCTCTTCCCGCCAATGTTTCAAGAGGCATTTGCAACGATCGGGGAAAATCGGGGAAAATCTGTACTGACAAATCAAGAAAGAAACGGCTGAAACCTTTACAGGGAAAGACATCGACGGATTCGACGGATTTCGGTTGTTTGAGGGACTTTGGCAAAACCGTCGCGGCTTAAATCGACAATGGCAGTGGCCACTAACGGCACCGTCATCACCTTAGCGGCTGACAAGGCCCTGAGCCTCTGGTCTAATACGGGAACCCTGCTGGATAGTTCTAGTGCGATCGATGGCACTTCTCAAGATCTGGCCATCAGTACCGATGGTACTCAGGTTTATGTAACGGGTTATACCCAAGCCTCTAATTTACAAATTCCTTATATTCGTGCCTAAACCATTGCAAATAACCAGATCTCTGCCACTGAAATATAGGATAGCTGGGACTTTAGTGCTAGTGCAGTGGAGGGGCAATACCTGCTTACTCGCCTCAGTGCGGGGGGAGGCAATAGTTACACTCCTGGGGCCATTACAGTGGATGGAGAAGGAAACGTCTATGTGGGGGGAACTGCCGCCGCTAGTCTGCCCGATCGGTCTAACCAGCAAATTAATGGTAACCCTGTGGCAGGCTACAGGGGTGGTGATGTGGCCCTATTCTCTGCCAGTATTGACCTGGGAACGCGGAATTTCTGGACACCCTTCACCGCAAACTCTGGAACTACCGGTAGTAATGGCTCCGTTGTCGGAGTTGCTGCTGGTGACGGGTTTCAAGTGTTGCTAGCCACAGCCCAACAGCCAGGGGAATTATTCGCTGAAAATGGAGCTACTCCCCTGGGAGGTAATGACATTTATCTGGCGGTGGTGGATATAACAAACCCCAGTGTAATCCAGCTTACACCTGCGGATAATTTAACGGATGTGCCCCTTGCGAGTGACCTGAAAATCCAGTTTACTGAGGGGGTACAATAGGGAACTGGAAGTGTCACAATTCACCGAGCTTCAGATAATTCGATCGTTGAAACGATCGCTATGACCTCTAGTCAGGTGAATGTTAGCAACGATACAGTCACCCTCAATCCAACGAACGACCTTGCTGCAAGCACCAATTACTATGTGCAAATGACAAGCAGGAGCGATCGAAGATTTAGCGGGTAATGATTTTGCTGGCATTACTGATACTTCCACTTGGAACTTTATAACTACTCAAGGAGCTTTTGTTGTGTCTAATTTAATCATTACAGGCATTATTGATGGGCCACTATCAGGGGGAACCCCGAAAGCGATCGAGTTGTACGCTTTAAATGATATTGCCGATCTCAGTATTTATGGTCTAGAAGCCGCAACTAATGGCGCTGCAAGCACAGGGGTAGAGTTTTCACTTTCCGGCTCTGCAACCGCAGGTGACTATATCTATGTTGCGAGTGAAACACCAAATTTCAATACCTTTTTTGGCTTTAATCCAACCTTTGTCAATGGTGTGGCAAATATCAACGGAGATGATGCCATTGTCTTATTTGAAAATGGTACGATCGTAGATGTTTTTGGTGAAATTGGTGTAGATGGTACGGGCAGACCTTGGGAACATCTGGATGGATGGGCCTATCGTAATAGAGGTTCTGTTCCTAGCAGTATTTTTAATGATACTGAATGGACGTTTAGTGGTGTGAATGCCTTAGATGACGATGCTGCAAATACCAATTCAACGGCTACACCATCCTGGCCGATCGGTTCTTTTGATACTGGTGGTTCTGGTAGCTTAGACTTGACCAATTACGTCCGCATTGGTCGCTATAATTTGCCGGAACCCACCCGCACCACTCCCCCAACAGGTAGCTTCTTGGCTCAAGAAGTTTCAGCAATTACTTACAATCCTGATACAGATACCCTTTTTGTGCTGGGGGATGGTGGCAGATCGATTGTTCAGATCAGCAAACAAGGGCAATTGATTGACTCCATGACCCTCACCAGTGGGAATTTTGCCGATCCGGAGGGCTTAACCTATGAGAGCGGCAACCAATTTGTGCTAGTGGAAGAACGCCTCCGTCAAGCCAGCTTATTTACCTACGCGGCTGACACCACTCTGAGTCGGGCAGATGTCCAAACCGTTGATTTAGGCACGGATGTTGGCAACATTGGTTTAGAAGGGGTTTCCTACGATCCCCAAACCAGTGGCTACATTTTTGTCAAAGAAGTTGATCCTCAAGGTATTTTCCAAACCACGATCGACTTTGGGGCTGGGACTGCCAGCAATGGTTCCCCTACCACTGAGAACTCTACCAATCTCTTCGATCCAACTTTACTGGGATTAACAGACATTGCCGATGTCTTTGCCCTAGCAAATTCCAGCTTTGTCAGTGGAGATGTGGCCAATAACCTGGTTATTTTGAGCCAGGAAGACGGCAAGGTTTTGGAAGTCGATCGCTCCGGCAATATTCTTAGTACCCTAACGATTACGGCTGATTCTGGTAATCCTTTAACGGTTACCGATCATGGTTTTGAAGGCGTAACCGTTGATGATGACGGTTTGCTCTACCTCACCAGTGAAAGTGGTGGCGGTGATGGCGATCATCCCCAAGTGTGGGTTTATGCTCCCGCTGACTATGTGTTCACAAATGCGGCTCCCGTTGCTGTGAGTGTTGCTAACGCAACTACAACCCTGTTGGAGAACGCTGATACTACCT
>DALYGI010000276.1:0-6044 GCA_031971595.1 Prochlorotrichaceae cyanobacterium CTOTU29312 | reverse complement strand
AATCACCAATCACCAATCACCAATCACCAATCACCAATCACCAATCACCAATCACTAATCACCAATCACTAATCACCAGTATTCTTCCCACTCTAAACGCCTACCCCTATGAACCTACGATCGCTGCTGGAGCCTCTAGCCCTGTCCCTGCCTGACCATTCTGCCTTTGCTTCTACAGTAGAGCATCTCAGAACCGATTCCCGCCACTGTCAAAGCGGGGATTTATTTATTGGGATGCCCGGAACCCAGGTGGATGGGGGGCTGTTT
The DNA here is from genome assembly GCA_031971595.1 of Prochlorotrichaceae cyanobacterium CTOTU29312. Taxonomy (GTDB): domain Bacteria; phylum Cyanobacteriota; class Cyanobacteriia; order Prochlorotrichales; family Prochlorotrichaceae; genus JBEAPM01. The sequence goes on along the minus strand of DALYGI010000276.1, from coordinate 5,777 downwards.
TGGCCAAAAGCGATGGAATTAGGGGCGATCGCAGCGATCGTTTCGGAGGCGGCCTTGGCGCAAAGTGTGACGGAGCAACAGGCTTGGCAAAGGGAGAAAGGTGAGCCCCCCTGTTTGATTGCCGTGGCGGATGTGGCAGCGGTCTGCGCTCAAGTGGCCGCAGCATTTTACAATCATCCGGCCCAACAGCTGACCCTGGTGGGGGTGACGGGTACCAATGGCAAAACCACGACCACCCACCTGATTGAGTATTTTCTTCAGCACCAAAACCGATCCACCGCCCTGTTGGGAACTCTGTACACCCGCTGGCCAGGCTTTAGCGAAACTGCCGCCCATACCACCCCCTTTGCCACCACCCTCCAAAGTCAACTCCAGGGGGCCGTAGCGGCGGGCTGCACCCATGGGGTCATGGAGGTTAGTTCCCATGCATTGGATCAACAACGGGTGGCGGAATGTCCCTTTGCGGTGGGTGTGTTTACGAACCTCACCCAAGACCATCTGGACTATCACCCCAATATGGAAGCCTACTTTGCCGCAAAGGCCCTGCTCTTTAGCCCGAAGTATCTGCAAGGCATGGCGGTGATTAATGGGGATGATCCCTACGGCCAGCGCTTAATTGAAGGCCTTCCGGCGGAGCGGGTCTTAAGCTACAGCGCCACAGGCAGCCCCCAGGCCGATCTGCGGGTTGAGCAGATCCAGTATGGCGTTCAAGGGGTGGCGGGTACGTTAATTACACCCCAGGGGCAGTATGGGTTCCAGTCGCCCTTAGTGGGTTCCTTTAATGTGGCCAATGTGTTAGCCGCGATCGGGGCTGGGATAGCGTTAGACTTATCCATTCCCGACCTGGTAGCCGCACTGCCCCAGTTTGCAGGGGTTCCGGGCCGCATGGAGCGAGTAGAAATCTCCTCGGATCAGCAGATTACGGTCATTGTGGACTATGCCCACACCCCAGACAGCCTAGAAAACCTGCTGAAAGCAGCACGGCCCTTCATTCCTGGAAAAATGATGTGTGTCTTTGGCTGTGGAGGCGATCGGGATCGCACGAAGCGCCCCAAAATGGGGAAAATTGCAGCAGACCTAGCAGATCAAGCGATCGTCACTTCCGATAACCCCCGGACAGAAGATCCCCAACAAATTTTAGATGACGTGGTGGCGGGTATGGGCGATCGGTCTGCCACCACGGTCATTAGCGATCGGGCGGAGGCGATTCGGTTTGCCATTGCCCAGGCTGAACCCGGAGATGGGGTGTTAATTGCGGGCAAAGGTCACGAAGATTACCAAATTCTGGGTCGGGAGAAAATCCACTTTGACGATCGGGAACAGGCTAGGGAGGCTCTGAGTATTAAGTATTCTGAGGGAACCCACCCCTAACTAATTTGTGGTAACAATTTCATCCTAACCTTGAGTTTCGGTTAAAGGCAGTGCCGATGCTAAACTGCTCAACAAGACAGACTCGTTCTAAGGATCGGCATGGGCATAGTGGAAACACCATCACCAGGGGGCAAAACGATCGTTGCGATTGCTACTGCGATCGTCCCTCAACAGGGGAGCGTGGGCATTGTGCGCCTGTCCGGTTCCCAATCCGTGCCGATCGCCCAGGCTTTGTTTCAGGGGCCCAAAACGCCTTGGGAGAGCCACCGTGTTTTGTATGGCTTTATCCGTGATCCCCGTTCCCAGGAGGTGGTGGATGAGGCGCTGTTGTTGGTGATGAAAGCGCCCCGTTCCTATACCCGTGAAGATGTGGTGGAGTTTCACTGTCACGGGGGACTGATGGTGGTGCAGCGGGTGTTGCAGTTGTGTTTGGAGCAGGGGGCCGATCTGGCTCAGCCGGGGGAGTTTACCCTGCGGGCGTTTCTCAATGGACGCATTGACCTAACTCAAGCGGAAAGTATTGCGGATTTAGTAGGAGCCCAGTCTCCCCAGGCGGCCCAGACGGCTTTGGCGGGGTTACGGGGGAAGTTGGCCCAGCCCCTGCGCCAGTGTCGGGAGCGCTGTTTAGATTTGTTGGCGGAAATTGAGGCGCGGATTGATTTTGAGGAGGATTTACCCCCTTTGGATCTCCCAGCGTTGCAGGGGGATTTGAGGCAAGTGGGGGCAGATTTACAGCGGATTTTAGCCACCCGCGATCGGGGGGAATTGTTGCGGATGGGGCTGAAGGTGGCCATCGTGGGTCGTCCGAATGTGGGGAAGTCGAGTTTGCTCAATGCTTGGAGCCAAAGCGATCGGGCGATCGTTACGCATCTGCCGGGCACGACGCGGGATGTGGTGGAGTCCCAGTTGGTGGTTCAGGGGATTCCGATCCAGGTGTTGGATACGGCGGGGATTCGTCACAGTGAGGATTTGGTGGAGCAATTGGGGATCGATCGCTCTCGGCAGGCGGCGGCGGAGGCAGATTTAATTCTGTTTACGTTGGATGCGGGGGCGGAATGGACGGCGGAGGATGCCCAGATTTACCAAGATTTACCGGAGTTGGGGGGGCGTGGGTTAATTGTGGTGTGGAATAAGATGGACTTGTTAGCTCCGACGGTTTGCCTTGATTTACCGGCAGGGTTGCAAGGGGTGAGGACGGTGGAAACGATCGCCGCGCAGCAACAGGGCATTGAAGCCTTAGAAGAAGCGATCGTCGAGCAGGTTTATGGGGGGCAATTAGCGGCGGCTAATTTAGATTTTGCGATTAATCAACGGCAGGCCAGTTGTTTAACCAAAGCCTGTCAAGCATTAGAGCAATTAGAAAAAACGATCGCTGAAAATTTACCCTTAGATTTTTGGAGTATTGACCTGCGGGATGCCATTTATAGTCTAGGGGAAGTTACGGGAGAGAGCTTAACGGAGTCGATGTTAGATCGGATTTTCAGTCGATTTTGTATTGGAAAATAAGCAATTCGATCGGCTAATTCATCAACCATAGGAACTCACTATTCTGCCCGCTCCCCGTAACTGTTGCCCATAGGTTTGACTAACCCGATCCGTTGATGCTAAAAGGGTGTCGATGCCAATGCCATTTCGCCCCTGATCGCTGCCAGAACTGTGAATATAAGTACCTTTACCTAGGTACAAACCCACATGGGTTGCCTTTTCTGGGGTTCCAAAGAAAATTAAATCCCCCACTTGCAAAGAAAAGAGAGCCGCTTCCTGGAAGGGATAGGACGCTGGGGATAACGGGATTTTTTGGGCAAACGCCTCCTGTTGATAAGCATCCCTGGGAATCCACACCCCGACGGACTGAAACGCCGCCTGCATTAACCCCGAACAATCATAATCCGGGGCGATCGTTCCCCCCCAGAGGTAACAGTGGGGCTGGGCTTGGGCAGCGTGGCAAAAGGCAACGACCTTGGGGATGCGCTCCTGGATGGCGGCGGCAGAGACCTGTGGGGCTTGGTAGGGTTGGGCCGCCGGGGTTAAGAGATACCGATCGCTCAGGGGAATCCAGCCCTGATAATGATCTTCACAGAGCCGTAGGTACAAAGCTTCCGGGGTTTGTTGTAGGATAATGACCTGGCGGTAGGCTGCGGCCTGGGTCACTAAGCCCTTACAGGCGGGAGATCCGTACAGATTTAACGATCGTTGGAGTTGATATTCGGGTAGGTCAAGCACAGTATTGATCCTCATGTCGGTCAACCCATTCACTGCCAGGGTAAAAAAGTATCGCATAATACTACAACAACGTATCGATCACAGGCTCAATTGGGTTATTGCACTATTCCGTCAACCTTTCTCCCTTGCCCTAGAATGTCTCAACCTAAAATTTTAATTGTCGATGACACCGTAGAAAACCTCAATGTACTGACAACATTGTTAGGGAGACAAAATCTAGAGATTTTGCAGGCAGTGGATGGCGAGACAGCGATCGAATTGGCTCGGAGTCACCACCCCGATTTAATTTTATTGGATATTATTCTACCCGATTTATCCGGGTACGAAGTTTGTCAATATCTCAAATCTCAACTGGATCTCAAAGACATTCCCATTATTTTCATGAGTGCTTTAGATGCCCCCGTGGATAAAGTCAGGTCTTTTGAGTGTGGAGGGATAGACTATATTACCAAGCCCTTTTTTCTAGTGGAGGTAATTGCTCGCATTGAGAATCAATTAAAATTAAAAGAACTACAATCCCAGTTATTAATTCAAAACCAACAATTGATCCAGGAAATTAATTTCCGTAAACAGGTGGAGGAAGATATTCTCAATAATCTCCTCAAGATGCAGGAGATCAGCCGGCTCAAATCTCAGTTTATCTCGATCATTTCCCATGAATTTAAAACTCCCCTGGCCACCATTCAATTAGCAGCGGATCTGCTCGCCCATCATCAACTCAATCCCGAACGCCGGGAAGAACGCTATGAGCAAGTTAAGTCTTGTATTTTTTATATGAATAGCCTCCTAGAAAGTGCTATCTTTACCGAGGACTTAAACAATAATACGATCGATCTGGAATTGAAAACGGTTGAATTTCAAAGCTTTTTTGAAAATATCATCAACACCTGTAAGTCTACCTTGTCCGATACTCACGAACTAGTGACCACCATAGACGGGCCAGCACAGGAAATTAAAATTGACCCCACTTTAATCCGTCAGATTGTTTCTAACCTGATCTCTAATGCAATTAAATATTCCCCCAAAGGCGGCAAAATTTTGATAGATGTATCCATGTCTGTGGATCAGATTACCTTCAAAATTAAAGATCATGGCATTGGCATTCCCCCAGAAGATCAACCCCACCTTTTTGAATTATTTTATCGAGGTAGCAATATTAGTACCATTCGGGGCACAGGCTTAGGACTAGCGATCGTTTATCGGGCTGTGCAGTTACTTCAGGGCGATCTACAGTTCAGCAGTGCGCTAGGGGGAGGAACGGAGTTTTTAGTTAAGATGCCCTACGGTTTGCCAAATTAGAAATTAGAAAAGAAATTACTCATCGTTCGCTCATTTTATTTTAAAGTCTGAAACCCTATTTCTACCGTTCAAATTTTCAGGCAACGGAATTCAATACATAAAAATCCTGAAATGTCAATAGTCCAGAAATCCATTAATCTCGTGGTATTTTTAGGCTTTTCCGATTTTTAGCGAATCATGAGAAATTAAATTAGAAATTAGAAACCCACATTCCGCATGTCTTAAGTTAAGAATGAGTATTTATGTCCACAACCCTCTCTGAGAAAGACTTTTAGCGATCCTCAAATATTTTGAGTCTCAAGATAAGATTCTCAATAAGTAAGGCTATTGCGAATACTTGACGAAGAATGTGCATCTCAGCGATCGTTATTAAAATATATTCTCAATTAAATCCTAACCTGCGGAATGTAGGTAGAAACAGATGTTTTTTGAGTACGGCCTGATCGCCCGCCAATTCCGTACTCCTGACCCACTCACAGGGGAAACGCCCCGTGACTCTTCCCCACCACCCAATGACGGCGAAAAAACCGCGATAGGCTATGTTCCTCCAGTTTGAGGCAGATCGGGCGACCGTGGGGGCAGGTGTGGGGCTGGCGGGTGTGTTGCCATTGATTCAGCAATTCCTGCATTTCCGCAAACCCTAGGGGAGTCCCATTACGGATGGCCGTGCGACAGGCCACCGCCACTTGGGCCGCGTCTAAGTCTCCCCCCAGGCTCAGTTCCACCAAAGCCTCCCCACAGTCCGATCGTTCTATCAAGGGGGCCGGAGCGGTGCGGATAATCCACTGCTGCTCCCCAAAAGCTTCACAGTCAATCCCTAGGCGGTGCAATTGCTCCACCTGACTAGGCTGTAAATGGGATAGCACCACGGGAGACTTCAGCGC
>DALYGI010000275.1:0-6045 GCA_031971595.1 Prochlorotrichaceae cyanobacterium CTOTU29312 | reverse complement strand
TGCTGCAACTGACACCCCCAGTCCCGACCCGCAATCTGCATCCTGCCCCACGGACTTCCCTGGAAGAGTCTTACGAAATCTGTCGGAAAATCACGGCGGAATATTCCAAAACCTTCTACATGGGAACGATGCTCATGCCCCCAGAGCAGCGACGGGCTATCTGGGCTATTTATATGTGGTGTCGTCAGACCGATGAACTGGTGGATGGCCCCAAGGCAGGACAAACCACCCTGGAAACCCTCGATCGCTGGGAGGAGCATTTAGACTCCCTATTTGCGGGCATTCCGGTTAATGATGTGGATGTGGCGCTGGTGGATACTTTGCAGCGTTTCCCCTTGGATATTCAGCCCTTCCGGGACATGATCGAGGGGCAGCGGATGGATCTCTACCGCAGCCGCTATCAGTCCTTCGAGGAGTTGCGGCTCTATTGCTATCGGGTGGCGGGCACCGTGGGGCTGATGTCTACCGCTGTGATTGGTACAGAGTCCTTGGGGACAGCGCCCTGGCATAGGGCACCGGAACAGCCCCCCACGGAAGAGGCGGTGGCCTTGGGTATTGCCAACCAGTTAACCAATATTTTGCGGGATGTGGGGGAAGATGCCCGACGGGGGCGGATTTATATTCCTCTGGATGACTTGGCGCAGTTTGATTACACGGAAGCGGATTTAATTGCCGGGGTCATTGACGATCGCTGGCGGGCTTTAATGCAGTTCCAGTTACAACGGGCCCGGGACTACTACGCCCAAGCAGAGCGAGGAATCACTGCCCTGAGTCGCAATGGCCGCTGGCCCGTCTGGGCTTCTTTAATGCTCTACAGCCAGATTTTAGATGTCATTGAAGAAAACGGCTATGACGTATTTACCCGTCGCGCCTACGTGCCCCTGGGTCGAAAATTATGGAATTTACCCACCGCATTACTCAGAGCGATCGTTTTGTAAGGTCTGTACCCTAAAATCAATACCGTACAACGCCACAAACTGGAGTAGCAACCATGTCAACCTATCGGATTTTAACGCTGGACGGGGGTGGTTTTCGGGGGGTTCTCTCCGCCATTATTTTGCAAGCGGTTGAGGAGTCTTTACAGGCAAAGTTTGGCCCGGAGTATCGTTTAAACCAGTATTTTGATTTAGTCTCCGGTACGTCCACCGGCTCGATTTTAGCGGCGGGCATTGCCCTGGGCATGGAAGTGAAGACCCTGTTAGCCCTTTACAAGCAGCACGGCGATCGTATTTTTCCCGCTCGGATTCGGAACACTCGTAAGTTTACGAACCTGACGCGAGGGTTTTTCCCCGCCTTTTTATATCCCCACACCTCAGGAAATCAGGGCTTAGCGGTGGTGCTACAGGAACAATTACAAGCCACGGATCGGGCCATCCTTAAAGACACCTATCAACCTGGTAAACCCGTCACCATTCAAGACATTGCCAAGCCGGTTTTGCTCATTCCTGCCTTTAACACGGAAAAACGCCGCGTAGATTGGTTTGTGAGCAATAACGACCAGAAATCCCTCTGGTATGACAATACGGAAGTGTGGCAATTCTGTGTTTGTTCCGCTTCTGCCCCCACCTTTTTTCCGCCCTATCAACTCGACAACCCCAGTAAACCCAGCGGCAAAGAAACCTATATTGATGGGGGCATTGCTGTCAATAATCCGGCTTTAATTGCCCTAGCCCATGCTCGTTTTGGTCTGGAGTCCAGTCAAACCAAATTTGGACGATCGTTAGAGCTAGATGAAATTTCCATTCTCTCCATTGGTACGGGCAGACCCGCCAATCCCCTCACCTACAAAGAGGTTAAAAGCTGGGGACTGGCCCAGTGGGCCATGCACCTGAGTGATTTATTTTTACCTGCCCCGAATGATGTGACCAGTCAAGCCCTGTGGCAATTGATTCGGGGCAATCAACGGGAAAAATCGAAACGGATCCTGCGCCTAGACTTTGACATTGACATGAATAAGCCAGAGGATCAGGAATTACAAAATATCGATGATCCCGGATTGTACGAAAAATTTGTGGCAATGGCGACCCGTTATTTAGACCAGGATTCTGTTCCCATTGATCTGGATGAAAAGCTCAATCCGAGGGAAGCTATTCGCCAATTTGTTGAGTATAACTAGCACGGTCTAAACTAGTCTAAGCTAGCACAACCTAAACCACAAAGGCACAAAGAACACAAAGGCATTCCTGTGGGGCTTCTGTGTCTTTGTAGTGAAATTCTAGGTTATAAAGTCCGCACTCCTTAGAGTTCCGGCGAAACCACAAAGGCACAAAGTCAGAAAGGAGATCTTTTGAGAACTGAGTGTCTTTGTGGCTAAAAATGTGCAATCTAAATGAGTTTAAGCACCTTGACCATGAAAAAGAGGGTTACGGCGGCTCCAAAGGCCAACGTGAGTAAACCACCGTAATAGGGTAGAGTGGAAAATACGGATTCCATAGTTGATTTCCTTAAAGTCCTTACAAAATGAAACTGATATAGCAGGGGCGGCGAAGTCAGCAGGCAAAGTTAGCACGGTGAAATTAGCACAACTTGCTCACCTCCCTAAGTCCCCCTGAGCCATCCTTAGCCTTTCCTATTCAACCACATTCTTGGAATCCACTCCTACCTATGGCAAATCTTTTTGTGACCGGAGCCGCTGGCTTTATTGGCTATCATCTCTGCCAACATTTACTTCAGCACGGCCATACCCTGATCGGCTTAGACAACCTCAATGCCTATTATGAGGTGAGCCTCAAACAAGCCCGATTGGAGCAGTTACAGCAGGCCGGGGGCAGTTTCCGGTTTATCGAACTGGATCTGAGCGATCGGGATGGGGTGGCGGCGCTATTTGCCCAGGAGCCACCGGAACAGGTGATTCATTTGGCGGCTCAGGCGGGGGTGCGCTATTCCCTGGAAAATCCCCATGCCTATGTGGATAGCAATCTGGTGGGGTTTGTCAATATTTTGGAGGGCTGTCGTCAGACTCAGGTTCAGCACCTCATTTATGCCTCTTCCAGTTCCGTCTATGGGGCTAACCGGGAGATTCCCTTTGCGGTGGATCAAAATGTGGATCATCCCATTAGCTTGTATGCGGCGACAAAAAAGGCGGGGGAGTTGATGGCCCACACCTACAGCCATCTTTATAATCTGCCCACCACGGGACTGCGCTTTTTTACGGTCTATGGCCCCTGGGGTCGGCCCGATATGGCCTATTTTAAGTTTACCCAGTCTATTTTTAACGATCGTCCCATTGAGGTGTACAACCACGGAGCCATGCGGCGGGATTTTACCTATGTGGATGATGTGGTGGCCATTATCGATCGGCTCTTGTCCTGTATTCCTAGCCCTAGCGATAATCCAGGGGATCTGCTCAATCCGGGAACCAGTACCGCTCCCTACCGCATTTATAACCTGGGCAACCACCAACCCGTGGAATTGATGCGGTTTATTGAAATTCTGGAAGAAGCGATCGGTAAAACCGCCACGAAAACCTTTCTGCCCCTGCAACCGGGGGATGTGTTAGAAACCTACGCAGACACAGATTCCCTCTACGAAGCGATCGGCCTGCGTCCCCACATTACCCTAGAGGAAGGGTTACCCCGGTTTGTGCAATGGTATCGGGATTATTATCGGGTTTAGGGGGTTAGGGGACAGGGGTTAGGGGTTAGGGGTTAGGGGTTAGGGGTTAGGGGTTAGGAATATAACCTGGACAAAGATGCAAAACATCGAAGAAATTCCTTTGTGTTCTCTGTGCCTCTGTGGTTTAATCCTGAACTTTCCAGTTTATTTAATTCACGATCCTGAGGGGACAGAGAATTGGGAGTTGGGAATTGGGGAGAAGAAGAAGCCAAAAATAATGGAAGATTGAAGTTCGTGTTTTTCCTGGTGAAGTAGGCCTTTTCGATCGTTTTATGACTGAATCTGATTCTTTCCCAGAGCCTACGGGCTCTTCTAGCGTAGATTCCCCTGAGGGGTCTGGGGCTGATTCTCCTCTGGTGGAGGATCCGGCAACCTCTGCTCCAGAAGGCTCAAAACGATCGTTAGGGGTGATTGCGACGATCGTGGCGGCGGCGACTCTGATTAGCAAAATTTTTGGTTTGGTGCGCCAACAGGCCATTGCGGCGGCGTTTGGGACGGGGGCGGCCTTTGATGCCTATAACTATGCTTATGTGATTCCGGGGTTTCTGTTGATTTTATTGGGGGGCATTAATGGCCCCTTCCACAGTGCGATCGTGAGTGCCTTGGCTAAACAGGAGCGCAAGCAGGCGGCGGCTCTGGTGGAAACCATTACCACTCTGGTGGGCATTGCCCTCTTGGTGATGACCGTGGGAATGATCTACGGGGCGGATCCCCTGATTAACCTGGTGGCACCGGGCTTAGGATCCACGGAAACCGGGGCATTTATCCATAAAATTGCGGTGCAGCAGTTGCAAATTATGGCTCCCATGGCTATGTTGGCGGGCTTTATTGGCATTGGCTTTGGGACGCTAAACGCAGCGGATCAGTATTGGCTCCCCTCCATTAGTCCCCTGTTTTCCAGTGCAGCGGTGATTCTGGGAATTGGGGGGCTGTGGCTGTGGTTGGGGGGCGAGATTGTCAATCCGCGCTACGCGGCCCTGGGAGGGATGGTGTTGGCCGGGAGTACCCTCCTGGGAGCGATCGTTCAGTGGTTGGTGCAATTGCCCCCCCAATGGCGGGCCGGATATGGGGGCTTGCGACTACGATTTGATCTGCGTCGTCCGGGGGTAAAAGATGTATTTCAGGTCTTAATTCCCGCCACCTTTTCCTCAGGAATGTTGCAAATTAATGTCTATACCGATCTCTTTTTTGCCTCCTATATTCCCCAAGCTGCCGCTGCCTTAGGCTATGCCGGACTCCTGGCCATGACTCCCCTGGGCATCCTCTCCAATATGATTTTAGTGCCCCTCATGCCGGTATTTTCCCGATTAGTAGAGCCGTCCCAGTGGGGAGAATTAAAACAACGGATTCGCCAAGGTATTCTACTCACCGCCTTGACCATGTTACCCATTGGCAGTTTATTTGTAGTCCTGGCCAAACCGATCGTTCAGGTGGTCTATGAACGGGGAGCATTCCAATCCGATTCGTCCCAAATTGTGGCAAGTTTAGTGATTGCTTACGGCGTGGGAATGTTTGTGTATTTAGGGCGGGATGTAATTGTGCGGGTGTTCTATGCCTTAGGAGATGGGAATACCCCCTTTCGAGTGAGCATTATCAGTATTTTTCTGAATGCAGGTTTAGATTATTTGTGTGTGCGGGTTTTCTCTTTAGGGGCTGCGGGTTTAGTCTATGCCACGGTAGGGGTCAACCTCGTTTCCATGGTCATTTTAATGATCATTCTCCATCGTCGTTTAGGGGGATTACCCTTACTAGAGTGGACGATCGCTTTTGGGCAATTATTCCTCGCTAGCTTGATTGCCGGAGGGATTGCTTGGCAGGTTTCCATTAGTTTAGGCACGACTGGATTATGGGAGCAGGCACTTAATTTATGTGGATCGGGACTGGTGGGCTTAATCGTTTTTGTAAGCATTGTGGTTAAGTTTAAGATTCCCGAAGTTCAACGCTTTTTAGACCAACTCACGGAGCGCTTTTTATCCCGGTTGCGATCGTAAAGAGTAGAATATCTTTGTTGCCAGAAAATCTAAAGTTTACAATCCTTTTCATTTAACCTTTGGGTAAGCCTAGATCGGGTAGCTTTTCTCATGGGTTTAAGCAGGAAGTTGATAAAGAGAACGGGCAAATCTTAGAACTTCTTCCTGTCGATTTTCAGGTAGAGATTCAATTGTGGGAAAGAGAGTTAGGGGCAGGCTCATAGTCCCCTAACTCCAAGGATTCCCTTACCTAGGCGACAACGGGAGCAATAAACTGGAAGCCAAAGATGGCATCGTTGTAGTCCCGATCGCCTCCCCCTGGCAGATCCTCAAAGCCATAGATGCCAGTGGTTTGAGTTTGACCATTGACGATCGCCGTTTCATTACGGAGATAGCGCAGGTGTTCTTCTCCATCGGGGTTGACTTCGTTGAAGCTAAAGTAGGCCACGGGGCTAGTGAT
>DALYGI010000274.1:0-6156 GCA_031971595.1 Prochlorotrichaceae cyanobacterium CTOTU29312 | reverse complement strand
GGTTGATTTGCTGGTTTTAGGGTAAATCTTTACGAAAATAAAAACGATCGCTTCCGTTACTTCCGGTTTCTCTGCCTAAATATCTTTACTGCCGGGGCTATCCCGGAGCATCTTTGTAGGCTTTGGCAGGATGACCGGGGGTGATGCGTTCCAGGGCCGATCGCAGGTAACGGGTCAAGATTACCTCTTTTCGGTCATGGCGGCCCAGCAGACCATTTGAGCCGATGGTTCATGAAAAGCGTAGATGGATTCCCAGCCCAATTCTTGCTCGAAGAAGTCGGCGGTGGTTTGTTGAGCTAGGGTGTCTTCGTTGTATGGGGTCATGGGCGATCGTCCTATCGATCGTTTGGATAATTCTATCAATCATTTATGCAGCAGTGATCGATAGACGTGGTTGATAGAAAACCCTGTCAGATAAGGCTTTCAGGATTTTAACCCTTTTACGGGTGCGTTCTATCAGTCAAAACCCGGAAAAATGATCGATAGACTGATCGATAGAGCTATGGTTGAAGGCTGTAGCGTCGCCATCGGTTTTCTCCAATAGACTGAATTTGGTCTTGGTCGATGAGTTTGTCGATCCGGCGCTTAATTTTGCCTTGGTTTAATTCGGGGGCAATCCTTTGATGGATTTCTCTAATACCGGATGAGGGATATCGGCGTAAATCTTCGAGGATCAGGGCATCCAGACGGTGAGGTTCAATGCGTTTTAGGGTGGTTTGTCGTTTGAGGGCTAAGTCTCTGATGAGGTTGGGATTAAGGAAATATTGGGTGCCGCTGGTTTTCCCGGTTTGTTGAATGAGTTCCAATTCAAGCAGTCTGCCTAACCAAGAGGCGATCGTCCCTTGCTCATCATCAATGGAGAGTTTTTGACTCAGTTCACGGCTGTTGAGGGCTTCTTGTTGGGCGAATAGACCCAGGGTGATTTTTTCTCGCTGAGTAAGTTGAAAGGTACGATCGGCAATGTTAAGGAGGTCAATAATTTCTGGGTTGAGGATTTGGCTATATACTGACACTTCTACCCGATCGATGCCTTCTTTCAGTTTGGGTAGGGGTTTGCCTTGGCACAGCAAAACTTCGTAGATTTTGTCAAACCCGCTGCCTTCTCGTTCCATGAGGCGCAGGTCATGAAAGATTCGGGCGAGGTTATCATTGCGCCTAACAGTAGTGTGGAGAATGTTTTGGGGAGTGACACCGAGGGGCAACCCACCGGGATTAACGACCTGGAGGTGATCGGGAAACAGGTTGATGAAAATATCCCCTCGTTGGGTGTAGGGGCGATGGACGATCGCATTTACGAGTAATTCCCGCACCACAATTTCGTCGTAGCGGGGGAGGCGTTGACGAAAGAGACCATCGGAGAGTTCGTAATATTCCCGAAAATCAGGGATGTCTTTCCAGATGGTTTCTACCAGTTCCATCGGGGAGAGGGTATAGTCATCCCAGACTAATTTATTGATTTTGCGACCTTGGTCGTCGTATTTAATAAATTGTACGATCGGTGCTGTGCTGAGTTTGGCCCGATCGCCCCGTTGCCCCAAACAGAGAATCCCTAAATTGGTGAGTTTGCCGTCTTGGGCGAGATAGTAATGATCTAGCAGTTCATCGGCAGTTTTTTCTTTGACTGAAGGTTTTACCCGATCTGAGGCTTTGATTTGCTGGATAAAGATTTGGAGTTTGTGTGGATCGGTTTTGGTTTTGGGGATGTCTAGGTTAGTTTGAGTTTCCCAGGAAAGGGTAACGCGATCGGTGGCAAGGCGTAGCACGTCATCTCCGATAATGGGTTTGCATTCGTCACCGATGCGGAGATAGTATCGCCCATCACGGGTGGAGGCGATGTTTTGCGATCGGACTACCCATAGATCAATGTATTCCCCCCCATTACTAGCAATTTTAATTTGGGGCATCAATTCTACATTGACGGTTTGTTACCGGATTCGTTTGTTGAGTTGGTCAATCAGTAGGGGGGAGATGCTTTGAGTGTTGGGGGGGAGGGTGTCATTATCTTCAATACCGATGAGAATGTGGCCGCCCCGCGCATTGGCAAAACAAACCACATCCTTTGCCAATTCTCCCCATTGGGGACTTTTCCCGGTGATGAATCGCAATGACTTTTTATCACGGGTGCTTGTTTCGTTCAGGTCTGCGAGGGTTGAGTCCACGATGTTATGACTGTTATCGATGGGTTGTGAGTGAATTGGCTCTAGGTGCATTTTAGCGGATGGGTTTACGATCGCTTACACGTCCACTAGAATCACGATCAAAAGGATCGAGGTGGTATCGGAGATTTTGGGGCTGTTTTTCATCCGTTAGAGATGATTTTTCCTCAGAATCGAGTGGGATACTTTCTAAGTAAAGCGTGGCTGGACTAAAATCTTGATCATTAGGCCATTGGACACCTCCAAAAAATGTTTTAACTTGTTGAAAATAGTGAGGATTTTTGAGTTTCTGAAAAATACCTTTTTCGAGATAGGGTTTTGTATCAAAGATTCTCACCTCTTTATTATCTAGGTGTAACTTCAGTTTGAAATTATCAAGGGGTTTTACGATTAGTACTTTAGGGAAAGCCATCTGTTTTACTCGATTGTGCTAGCGCTGCTGCTAAACGATCGCGGCGTGTTTGAGTTGAGATTATGGAAATGTATTCTAAAATAAGATTCATGGTTGATTTGCTGGTTTTAGGGTAAATCTTTACGAAAATAAAAACGATCGCTACTTCCGTTACCTGCTTCCCGGCCTAAATATCCGGTGAGGGGTGAGGATAATTCAATTAAAATATCTCGAATTTCTTGTTCTGTTAAATCGGGAAGGTTAGGGTAGGGTTTATAGGTTGTTTTGTAGTAGATGCGAATACTGCTAGGGTTTGCATCATTGGGGTTATCTTTTACGATCGTTATGATGCTGCGACGAATGGCAATTTCTTGTTGAATTCGATCGATAAAGGTCTGTATTTCTTCGTCGATTTGTCCGGCTTTGAGGTGTTCTTTAAACTTAAACAGATCGATCGCTCCGGGGTATTGGGCTTGGAGTTCTGCAAGTTTTTGTAGGGTTTCAGGTTTCATGATGCTAATTTCGCTTTGAATTGCAGATTGACGAACGTCTTTTGTGGGTTCACCAGGGCCAATAATAAGTTGTTTAGATTCGACTAATTTATTTTTACCTAAATGTTTAACGGTTAAATTAATGAGTTCTTGGCAGGTATTGGTGGGAATAGATTTACCACTTTTACATTCAACCACTAGGGGATAGGGGGCGGAGCAATATAAATCGAGGCCACCAGCCCCGCCGTGATAGGCTTCTTCAATTTTAAAACCGAGAAAGGCTAAGGCTTGAGTTGTAATATTTTCAAAGTCGGTTCCGGCTTGGTAGCTGCTTTTGGGCTGATCTTCTTTGGCGCGATTGCCTAGGTCTGCGATCGTTTTGATCCAACTATAATCAGTTTTGGAGTCTAGGGGAATAATGGCGATCGTGTTTTCAATTTTAAGTTGTGGATCTAGGTTGAGGGGACGTAATCCGGAAAATTTACCGAGTTTTGGGTTATCAATGGGTTTAACTAAAAGGGGGTGAGGGAGTTGATAAACCTGAACTCTGGCGACGGATAAGCTACCACCCCCAAATAATGGATTGCCTCGACGTTTGAAGATGTCCTGTAGGGCTTCTGGTGACCAATGTTGCTCTAGGGCAAGAGCCTGAACTTCTGCGGTCTGGTGCAGATGATCAATGTCTTGGCATTCGGCATAATACTGAATGGAAACTAGGTCTGGTTGATCGATGTCGATCGGTTGATTTAAGCAATCAAGACCCGGTAAATGTTTACACTCTTCTATGCCTAACATTTTGGGAATGTGAGGATAAAGCAAAAAGGTTTTGCCTGTTTCCAGGGGAACTCTAGGCAAGATTTTGGTGTTTAGTCCTTTGCCTAGATTTTCTACATCCAAAAAGGAAAGTAAGAGGGCAAGATCGATCGTTATGGGGTTGTTCATTATTCAGCATCCCAGTTCTGTTAGGCAGAAAAAAAGTTTTCTATGTCTTCTCCGTCACCATTCGTTAGTTCATTGTTTACGGGGGTATCTACCGGGACTTCAGGTTCCATTTCTAAATCTGGCGCTTGTCCTGAGGGATCGCTGAGGATCTCTTGGATTAGGGGGTTATGTTCGCGCAGGAGAAATTCACGACCTTTTTCTTTGATGAAGTCTTGGATTTCTGCTTCGGTGAGTTCATAATCCGTTTCTCGTTTTTGATAAACTCGATGGAGGGCGATGAGAGGTTTGATTTCTTCAAATTTAAGACCAACAAATTCTCCACCTAGTTGTTCTGTGAGGGGGATAAGATAAGTGTTTTTATTGTAGCCAGTAATCTGCTTTGAGCTAGAGCGAACTAGACAGCCCCGTGTCATTTTTATCTTGTAGTCTTCGGGTTTAACTAAGCGCTTTAAGGCTGCTCCTAGTGTTCTACCATTGTCTGTTTGGGCAACACAAACTGCGATGGCGGTAGGCTTTCCTTCATCGGTTCCGATGATTTTGAAGTTAATATAGGGATCTTTTTTACCTCTTCCTTGTGAGATGACTTTCTCTTCCACAGATTCGATCGTCACGCCTTCGATCGTATACTTAATTAAGCTTTTGAAGTCGTTAAGAAGTACTAAAGCCATTAGTGAATCATCATCCATAATTTGTTCACTCACAGATTCTAGTTCAGATTCAAAAGCTTCTTGTGTTCTAGATTTTACTGTATAAGTAGACTCTTCATCCTGATCAACAGATTGTTGATTAAACTTTGTAATCCATTCTCTACACCATTTTAAAAATCTACGGACCAAGGGGCGTTCACGTCCAATAGCTCTTACTTCTTGCTCTTCAAAAGGGTAAATTGGAGAAGGTGGGATAATGTTATAGTGACTGTAGAATTTATCTAAATATAGTTCCAACAAAGACAGACATAAAGCTTCGTTTAGAGATCTTAATTTGATGGGATGATCACTATAAGTTGAAACCTTCTGATAGGTTGCTTGAGGAATTTGTGCCTTAACTCGATTTTTCCAGGTTGGTTCATCCATGAAAGTAACAATGACACCTCTATGGAGATTTTGAAATAAATCCTTAATCAGTCCAGATACAACAGAAGCTCTATAAATCCCATTTTCATTTACATCAAGAGTGTCTAGCTCATCAAAACAAATCACTAATTCATTATGACATGAAATGACTTTTAAAATTTCAAGAATGGTGTCAAAACACTCATTTGCCTGCGGTAACTTTAAGGATTTAGCCTTGGCATCAGCAAGTTCTTTTCCTGCCAACCACTTCATAGCAAACAACTCTTCATCTTTTACTAGCGTCCATAAAATGGCACGAACAACATCTGGATCGGATACGTCTGAACTAAGATTACAATACCGAGATACAGTAGATAAAATACACGCTTCAATTTTGTTTTCTTTTCTGAGCCTATTATTGAAAAAATTGAGTAGCTTAACAGGATCAATATATCCAAGCTTACTTGTTTTCCAGACTGAATTAAAAATATCAGCGGCTAATTCTTGCCATTGAGTTATAGGTAAACTACCTTCATAGGATAAGCTGCTAGAAAGAAAAGACTGAAAAGCCTTATTTGGATCATTTAGATTTTCTATGTAGCCAACAACTAAAATAAATCCTGACTTTTGCAGTTTGATTTTTCGTCTTAGTCTGCTAATCAAGTGGCTTTTTCCAGCATTGGCATCGGAAATAATTAAGATACTCGTTGTATCATATTCACCTTTCTTAATAGCTTCCAAAGCTATCATAATTGTATCGGAAGCATGAGAATTTAATGTTTCGAGATCCGGGAAATTATCACCAGCCCAAATATCCTTGTTGTTAACATACGGAGGTCTGCTAAAAGGGCTAGCAGTTTTCAGTAATTCATTGATTTCAGATGCAGAGGTAATAGACATAAATTCAAGAAATGAACTGTTGTAATTGGCTAATACAGACTAATCTAAAGCAACAGAGTAATAAACAGACCCAAGTTTACTAACGACCGAATCTTCAACAATCTCAGGCGTAAGATCTGGCATATTCCCTCCCATTAATTCAACAACACTTTGAGCGTGCATTTCCAAGAGCCATTCATTAAATTGAGTCCGATCGACCCGATCGCCTAAGGTACGCCGCAAGA
>DALYGI010000273.1:0-6187 GCA_031971595.1 Prochlorotrichaceae cyanobacterium CTOTU29312 | reverse complement strand
CGCCATCATGGTGTTGGTGGTTAAGGATGCGGATGCCTTTGACTTCTGGCATGGTCTTCAAGGGGGAAACCTATTTACCACCCTGGCAATGGTGATGTTCTTTGGCATCATCTTACTAACGGCTCCGCCTCAGAATGCCAGTATTACTAAGCCTGTTTCAGGGCGATTTCAACCCCAAACTCCGCTTTGGTTATTGAGATCGAGTGGTGTGGTTTTGCTATTAATTTTATTAAATTTTATGGTTGGTTCCCCCGTTGCAGGGGCTAATGCGATTGCAGACTATCAACTGCCGACGGTCATCAGCCTACCCCATTGGCAGCTTAACAATACTACGGTCCAGCCCCTTGTTCCGACCGTTGCAAGGGAAGATGGAGAAAATCATGATCAAGACGGTCAAACCCCAATTCAAGGAGATTTTAACTTTCTGTTGGATCAGCGATCGTACCTCTATCAGAGGGGAAAGGATTCACTCACCCTGAACCTGCGTTATGTGATCAATACCTTTGGAGATGTAAAAAGTTACTACGGCAATGTTTTTGAGGGCTTACCTCAGATAGATGATGCTATCGAAATCAAAGAAGCGGACAATTATCGTCTTGAGTTTAGCAATGTGGACAGACAATATGTAACCGCCTGCCTCAATGTAGAAGGCAAAACAACGGTGAGTGACGCACAGTTTGTCACCGACTTCCGCCAAGATTATGCTAAACCGCTTAAGCTACTGGATTGGCTACTGGGTAAACGACTGCTGCAGGATCGGCGCTGTTTATGGATTGAGTTATCAACGCCAAAGTTGTCTGTCAGTTATTCAGAAATGATAGAAACTTGGCAATTCCTTGTTGATTACTGGCGCTCATCTTTTCCCCCCTTTCGCACCTAGGCAATCCTGACCCAGAGCTTCTTTGCCAAGCAGGCCCTGGGCAAAAGCAACCTCCGTTGAAAAGCTATTCTGGCCCTGTTGGCCAGCTTTGACGTGATTACCGACTACGCCCTGGGTGAGCAAATCGATGTCCCCAGCACGGTTGCTGCCACCACCCTGACCGCCTCCAGTGGCAATTCCACCAGTCTGACGGCGGCGGCCATTCAGGCGGTACTCACCGGTGAAACGCTCAGAGGTAACTTGAAATCAACGAGATCGGTACTCATATCGGAGATCATCCAAAACTAAGATTTTTAACTCTTCAGAAATATTTGATTAGGTATTATTTCGCCGCATTGGAAGTTTACGAACACGAACAGAATCATCACTAATACTAATCGCTGCACCTTCCATTAGTGCCGTTTTCACCGTTGGTAGAATGTCTAGAAGCCTTTGAGCAACAACATCAGGTTTGGCAGAAGACAACCGCAATGTAATAAGGCTGGGTACTCCATAATTGCTGAGGGCTACCAACATAGAGAAGTCTAGATCTTGCGTCAAAACGACTTTTCCTTCTACTCTGGCCAGTTCCAAAATCTCTGCATCAGTAGCAGTCGCAGGCAACAAGTCGGTAGTTCGTACTACGTCATAGCCCTGCAACCTTAAAGCAGCAACAGTCAAGGGAGAAATATGAACATCAGCCAGTAAAGATAGACTACTCATGCTGACGTAAAGCTAACCGTATGATCAGAAACAGCCCAAGCCGCATAATTAAGAGCCTGACGAATATCGTCCTCCTCTAATTCCGGGTAAGCTGCTAAAACGTCTTCAATAGATAACTGACTAGCTAGCAGTTTCAGAACAAATCCTACAGTGATACGCATTCCCCGAATTGTTGGTTGTCCAAGACAAACTTGGGGGTTAATTGTAATACGCTCTAGCTTTTCAACCACTACGGAACTCCTCCGATATCATCTAGATTTTTCCTGTATTGTGACATAAAACCAACATTTGCATCTAAGAATAGGCAGGACATTACCCAGGGTTACGGTTAAGCTTTTAAGGATTGTAAAAGCTTATTCAAGCCCGTAGTAATCTCGGTTTCCAGGGTTAATACCTCCTCAATGAGTGCTTCGGGATCGTCCTCTGGGACGGCTTCTGCCACCTGGGGCTTGTAGCGCCCTGCGGCTAGGTTATAGTCATTGGCAGCGATCGTTTCCAGGGTTGCCCACCAACAACGGGGGGCTTCGCTTCCGGCTTCTAAAATCGTCCCTGTTTCAACGCCAGGAGGAGTCTGGAACCCAGACTCACGATAGGTTTTCCACTGGCTGAGTAAATCAGGAATGTCGTTTTGCTCCGGGGTTTCAGGACGACCTCCCCCCACAATCTTATCCGGATCATAGCCATCATTGCGGACTTCATAGAACCAAACCCGTTCCGTGGGATGGCTTGGCTCCCCCTTCGGTCTACGGAAAACTAGCACGGCTGTTTTTACCCCCGTATAGGGCTTGAAAACGCCAGCCGGTAAGGAAACCACCGCTTGTAACTGATACTGCTGCACCAGCTTTTCCCGCAACTCCTGATGTGCCTTGGTGGAGCCAAACAGAACCCCTTCCGGGACAACAACCGCACAGCGCCCCCCCGGAGCCAAGGCTTTCATCATGGCAGCTAAAAACAGTAATTCACTTTTTTTGGAATTCGTGGGTAAGTCCTGCCGAATCGATTCCTTGGGCAATTGACCCGCAAAAGGCGGATTGGCTAACATCACCTGATATTGCCGCCGTAAATCCTCCTCCCCCAAACCTCCCTGGTCGGATAAGACATTGGCCCGCTTCAGTCTGGCGTTGGGGATGTTGTGTAGCACCAAATTCATCATGGCAATACGCATCATTTGCCGGGAAACATCGTAGCCACAAATGGACTGCTCTAGGAGTTCCCAATTGGGCAGTTTTTCCCCCGATCCCTTGCGGTAGGTTTGCAGGTTGGGGATGGCCGCTTTTGCCTCCGCTAAAGTTTGCCCACGCTTTTCTAGCCAGTCCTCTCCATAAATGGGAAATTCCTGGGGCACTTCGCTGTATTTGGCCAGAATATAGTCTACGGTATCAATCAAAAAACCCGCTGTGCCACAGGCCGGATCCGCCACGGCATCCCCAAAGTCCGGATCCACCAATTCCACCATAAAAGCACGGATCTGGCGCGGCGTTCGGAATTGGCCATTTAAGGCCGACTGTCCCAGATGGGTCAGCAAATATTCAAAAATTTCCCCCTTCACATCCGGCCCCATCTTCTGAAAATTCAGGGCATCCAGTTCATCCACCACCTCCTTAAGCACATTCGGATCAACAATTTCCAGTACCGCATCCCGAAAATAATCCGCCACCCTGGGGGCATCCTTCACCAAAGAAGCCATGTAGGGAAACACCTCATCCCGCAGAAAATTGCGTAAATCTTCCCCACTGCGAAATCGCCACTTACACCAGCGATAGCGCTCCGCCTGTTGTGCAAACAGTAAGGTGCGGTTGCCCCCTAACCGAGCTTGCAGTTCCCGGTTGGTTTCTTCCTCATCCAGCAGCTTGAGATAAATCAAGTAGGAAATCTGTTCAATGTAGGTGACCGGATTGGTGATTCCGCCAGCCCAGAGGGTATCGGTGATGTGGTTTAGTTTCCGGCGAATATCTTGATCCATAGGGGTATGCTAAGTTTTGTTAGAAAATTACGGCTAGAAGACTACGGCTAGAAAATGACCGATCGAAAGTTACAGTCAATGGTGGAAATGCTGAATCTTCAGCAAACTAGCCCTCCGTGCCCGTGGCATCGATCGTAAACAAGGCTTGATTAAATTCCACCACAACCCCTGGCAGTGCCTGCTCTCCAAACAGTTGAATGCCCTGACTAGCGGCTCCCAGCACCGAGAGGGGCGGCTGAAATAAATCATTCATTTCCAAAGCACCTGTAACGATCGCTCTATTTTTGAGGGTTCCTAGATAGGCCGCCTGTTCGGGGGTAAAGGCGCGGTTGGTTAGCCAAGCCTTAAAATTTTCCTCTAGGATTTGGGCTTTGGTTTTCACCTGAGCCGTGCCTAGGGCAACTTTAATAAAGTCTACAAGCCCCTTGGTCAAATCACGATCGCGGTAGGCCTTACGCAAATTATCCTGACTAAAATAAAATTGCCCCTCATTGAGATGTTGGGTCAGGGTAATTTCTTCCGCTTCTGTGAGCAGTTCATTCCTGCGGATTTTGTCTAAAATTGGCCCCACCAGCCGATCCTGGCGCAAATCCTGAATCGTAGTTTCCCAGTGGTTTACATAGTCGCGCTTATCAACCCGATCGCCTTCTGGCCCCACCTCCACATATTGCACCTGCTCGTACCAGTAATCCATTAAACCCAGTTCAATCAGCGATCGTTTTGGGTGTTCCCCCTGTTCACGGTTGCCACTGCCCCCTCCTGAACCGGAAGCCGTACCCGTAAAAATCGCCGTTGAACTATCGTTAAAATACTCGTGATTGCGGAAAAAGTCGTAAATGACAAACCCCTGTTTGCCAATCTGGGGAGCGGTGCGAGTGCCCCGGCCTCGAATTTGCTGATAGAGAATGGGGCTCCGAATGGGACGACACAACACCAGATGCAATACTTCCCGACAATTAAAGCCAGTATTGAGCATATCCACACTCACCGCCACCTTGGGGTAAGATTCCGTTTTAAATTGTTGAATGGCCGCATCAGGATTATAGACATCACTGGTAATCACCGCTGCGTAGTTCCCCTTGCTTTCAGGATGAAGTTCGTTGAGATACCGGGCTAGACGGCTGGCATGATTTTTAGTTAAAGCAAAGACGATCGCTTTTCCTGGCCCCTCTGCTGCCGTTAATCGGGGAGCCAGTTCCTGATAATTTTCCCAGGCTAAACGATCGAACTCCTCCATCATTTTGCGGTTGGTATCCTCATTCGTCCATTCCCGCTCAAACTTAGCCGGATCATAGGTTTCCTCCTCCAGTTCTACCCCTTCCGCAATCAAAGCCGTAATGCCTGCGGCAAAACGATAGCGTACCAAGTATTCCTGCTCAAAAGCTGTTTCGATGGGGTAAAAGAAATCCGGCCTTTTCCCCAGACAATGGTAAAAATCAAAGGTATTACGCTCAATGTAGGCGGCAGGGGTTGCCGTAAGCCCCACATGAAACGCATCAAAATGGGTTAATGCCGTTTGCCAGCGTCCATAAATCGATCGGTGACACTCATCCGCCACAACCACATCAAAATAGCCACTGGTAAACTCGGTATAGCGGCTGATCATCGTTTGCAGCAAACACACCGTAATTTGCTTTTCCTGTCGCAATACTCCTGGTTTGAGCCAGTAACTGCCGTATTCCCCCAATAAATCTTGCAGGGCATTAATAGCTTGGGTCGCCAACTGCTCCCGATCCACCAGAAATAAAATCTTTTCCCCATAGCCCGCTTGCAGCAGCCGTTTAATTTGCAGACAAATCAAATCGGTCTTTCCCGTCCCTGTCGGTAACTCCATCAAAAAGCGGCGCTTGCCTAACTCAATGGCCTGATCCATCGCCTGCATCGCTTCTTTTTGGTAAGGCCGTACCTCATGACTTTCCCCACTACAGAGGTAATACTCTGGGATAGCGATCGTTGCCAGCGGTTTACGGTTCCTCCGCATCTCCACCAATCGCTCTAAATCTCGCTGAGAAAAAAAGGAATTGACAATCCGGGCATCATCATTCTGGTAATCCCAGAAATAGATCAGATCGCCATTCGTCAAAAAAATAAAGGGTGCTGCCAACCGCTGGGCATAGGGCAACGCCTGTTGTTTGGCCTGGTAAGGTTCTAGGGCCTGTTTTTTCGCCTCAATCACCGCCAAGGCTCGGCCCCTAGCGTCGTACAAGACATAATCGGCTCGCCCCCCGGTCTGATAGGCAGTCCCCTTATCCTGGGCAGAGAAGGACGCAATGGACGGATTAGAGGCTCCTTCAGGCGGAGCACTGGGGATGACAACTTCGATCCCAACCTGATATTCATCGCTCAAGTCCCAACCCGCTTCCCGCAAGCGCTGATCGACAATCAAACGGGTCTCGGATTCATTGTATTGCGTCATAATCTTGCTCCTTCCGCCCCCAGGCATAGCTACAGCCTATCTTGAAAATAGTAACTTTAGATTTCCTACATCTCAGTCCAGTGTAGGGATCAAATGAGTCGATGACTAGGGTTTTAATGCGAACAACAATTTCAATTTAGAACCCGTTGGATGACCAAGCGCTTATGGTTTATCAGAATTTTCTGATCAGGATTTTATTGGGGTTCGGGT
The DNA here is from genome assembly GCA_031971595.1 of Prochlorotrichaceae cyanobacterium CTOTU29312. GTDB lineage: Bacteria > Cyanobacteriota > Cyanobacteriia > Prochlorotrichales > Prochlorotrichaceae > JBEAPM01. The sequence continues at coordinate 16 of DALYGI010000273.1, read as the reverse complement.
AAGCTAGGCCGGAATA
>DALYGI010000272.1:2855-6208 GCA_031971595.1 Prochlorotrichaceae cyanobacterium CTOTU29312 | reverse complement strand
TGTGCCTCTGTGGTTAATCCTGAACTTTTCGGTTTATTTAATTCACGATCCTTAATAATCACATCCCACTTCCCACATCCCACTTCCCACAATCCTAAGTTCCTCCCCTTTCCCCGTGTTACGGAGCAGATAGCGATCGTTCTAAAATCTCCTGGGAGGGCTCTACCAGCGTCCAACTGCCATCGGGCTGTTTGCGAAGGGCGGCAAATTGTAGGTATTCTCCCGAACCAATGGCTTGACCGGCTTGCAGTTCCCCCAGATGAGGCTGAAGCAGGCCACAGAACCGAAACAGATAAGCGGGCACTTCAGGACTGGAAAACAGGACACAATCCGGGGTATTCGGCTGTACTTCGCCGCTAAAGGGAGCCCGCACCACTCCCCCCTCCAGAGCAATGGACACATCCCCTAACCCCCCCGTGATTTTGTAACTGGCGAGGGTTTGGCCAGGTTGTAGGGCCCATTGCTGCTGCACTTGAATAGCCCGATAGGGGGGTAAGGTTCCTCGGTTCCACCACAGTTTACCCACCAAGAGACCCGCCAGCCCTGCCAATAAACCTGCTCTAGCGATAAATGAAACGGTAACCGGCATATTCCTCTCCTTCGTATAACAAAATGAGCCACGTATCTGGATCAAATTCCAAGGGATAGGCCTCCCGAATTGCCGTTACCCCCGCCCGAATCGTCAGGCTCGGCAAAATACAATAGGGCTCCGCCACGATCGCCCTGACCCGCTCCCGCGAATCCCGTTCTGGAATGGTCAAGAGTTGGGCAAGCTTTTCTCTGGATAAAACCGCCTGGGGCTGCACAATTTCCTGACAATCCCGGTTGGGTTTTTGGGAACTTCTAGAAAAGACCCGTCCGGGATCCCAAAACAGGGCAATGGCAGTAACCAAGGCAATCAGCAGACTCCAGTAGTAAAAAGAAGGGGATAAAAACCGCCGCTCTCTAGGGCGGGGGAGATAGGACTCCCGATAGGGATCGGCATAGGGATCGCTATAGCCATCCGCAGGGCGATAGGGGGGATAGGGAGGGTAGGGACGATCGGGAGTGCCACGGGGATCACCCCGACGATCGTAGGGATAACGAGAACGACGGCCATCCATGGGCACTTTACTCCGTATTTCTAGCAACTTTGGTGAGTGAGGTGCTGTAGACCACAGGGCAAGCTGACTGCTGCTTAATCTAGTTTTTGTATTTTATAGTATAAACGTACTAATGTCTAGGGCGTAAATATCTAGGGCATATAGGGCGTAAATATCTAGGACATAAATCACGCACAAATATCTAAGGGCTAAAGGCTAGCCCTGTGCTGGGTTCCAGTCTGGGCGACAGGATTCCGGTTATCGCACCTGAGACAAATTGGAGGAGAATGCGGGGGCGGCCTCTTCTAGGGGCCCTGTGTCCCCCTCTACCACAAAACTGGCATTGACCACCGCCCCTAGGAACGGAATCTGCCGTTCGGCTAAGAGGGCTAGGGTTTCCTGAAGTTCGAGTTTGGGAGTATAGCGGGGGCGCACCACCAACACCAGTCCATCCGCAGCCCCTTCGATGACCAAAGCATCGCTCGATCGGCTCAGGGGGGGCTATCGATGACCACAAAATCGAAGCGACTCCGGCAATTATTCAGCAGGATCTGGAACTCTCTTGACTCTAAAATCCGAGCCGTATGGGGTTGAATGCTGGGGCAGGGCACCAGGTACAGGTTGGCAATGGAGGGAACCGAGTGAATACAGTCCGTGCTGCTACTGTAGTAGCTCAGTAAACTATTGCGATGCTCCACCATGAGATCGGCGGCGTTGACCTGAATCCCTAATTGGTCGCTGATACTGGCCTTTTGCAAATCCCCTTCAATGACCACCGCCCGTTTTCCCGATCGGGCCGCAGCGATCGCTAAGTTGAAGGCGACGGTGGTTTTGCCCTCAGCGGCAGTGGTACTGGTTACCACTAGGAGCTTGGCTCCCTCGCTAGAACTACTGCCAGAGCTACCGGCTAAACGTTTCAGATTGTTGCGAACCTGGTCATAACTCTTGAGATAGGGGGGATAGGAGCGCAAAAGCAGGGGGAGCCGTAGATCTTCGTCCTCCAGACTGGGCAACTGCTGACCCACGGGCAGCGTCCATTCTAGGTCTAACACGGGCAAATTCCCCAGAAGGGGGGCTTCTTCTGCCGACAAAATTGCCACCAATTCCTGGCTGGTCATCAACTTGGATTGCAAGAAGGATAGCAGCAGCACCAGCCCGGCTCCGGCCCCCAAACCGCCCACGGTTCCCCCGCCCAAGAGCAGGAGCTTAGACATGGGCTCTTCCCGTAAAACCTTGTCCAATTCGGGAAACTGGGCGATTTGTAAACTACTGCTGGTTTCCGCTTCGGCGGCTTGGGCATCTAGGAGGGCCGCTTGAATTTTGTCGAAGAGGGCTTTTTTGAGGGCCACTTCCTGGGCCAGCCGGGTTTGCTCTAGTTGTTTGTTGGGAATGGTGGCATATTCCCGCCGTAGTTCCTGCTCCGTTGCGATCGCCGCCTGGAGTTGACGGTTGAGGGTTTCCTGCTCGGTTTTGAGGCTAACCAGGGTGTTGGCCAGTTGTTGACGGGTGGGGTCTAAATTGCTGTCCTGGCGGACGTTGAGATCGGAGAGACTGGAGGCACCGGTCAGGGGGGCAAGTTTGCCTTCACCCCCTACCACTTCTGCGGCCCGTTGCTGCAAGAGGTTTTGATAGGTGGTTTGGCGATTCTTCAACTCCACGATCGTGGGGTGTTCTGGCCGGAGATCCCGTTGCAACAGAGCAAGCTGAGATTCCACATCATAAATTTGTTGCCGCAAACCACTAATAATGGGATCCGCACTCAAAGCCGAGGAAACATAGGCCTGATCCGCCGACAAGCCGAGCCGCTGCTCTAGGCTGTCGATTTGGGCCTGTACACCCTCCAAGGAGAGTTTGAGTTGGCGCTGCTGTTGTTGGCTGCCGGTAATGGCCCCCACCAGGGTTCCCGTTTGAGCCGCCAGAATATTGACTTCTTCCCGACGGTTATAGGCTTCTAAATTTTGTTCCGCCTCTCGCAATTCCTTTTCCACTGCGGGCAAGCGCACCTGAATGGCCTCGATTTGGGCTCGGAGGCGGGAGGCATTGACCAAGCGGCTTTGTTCCCGCATGGCATCCATCAGCAGGGTTAGCCCCTCCTTGGCCTTTTCTTCGTCATCGTTGGCGTACTGCACCAAAATAGTGCCCGGAGGCTGCCGACTATCTTCCGCCATGGTGCCAATGTCTACCTTAGAGGATTGCTGTACCTGCTCAATGTCCTCCTGAAGTTTGCCCGCCACAAACTGAATCACATTTTCCGCCAGTAAAATCTGGGGG
>DALYGI010000272.1:0-2755 GCA_031971595.1 Prochlorotrichaceae cyanobacterium CTOTU29312 | reverse complement strand
GGTACTCAGCACCCCATTGTAGCGGTAGGACTGGGAGAGGGGCGGCTGGGTCGATGCGACAAATGCCCCTACACCACCGCCCAGCACGAGGGTTACAAAAGGAACCCAACTATATTGCCCAAGTGCAATCAGGTATCGCTGTACAAAGGGAGGAAGGGCCATGGATTTGCGGGAAAGTGTACAAAGTGGACTGGGGTTAGTGAATTAGGAATTAGGAATTAGGAATTAGGAATTAGGAATTAGGGATTAGGGGACTGGGGGATCAGGGAAGTCTACGGATTGATTGACTCAAGAGCCATGATTCAGCAAAACTAGAACCGCCGGGGAAATACCTAAGGAGAATTACTGGGGCACCTATCCCTATTTTCCCGGCATATCCTCCACTTCAGGGTATTCCCATTCTGCCTTTTCGGGATTCGGTTGCATTTTTTGTGCAGTTTAGCCCAAGCTAGCTCAAGTTAGCCCAAGTCTATCCCAAGCTGTTCTTTCCAGTTGTTCTTTCTGCCTGAGTGGGTTCCCATGTCTGGTTTAATCCAAGAAATTTGGCAGCGCCTTCTTTGGTTTTGGTCTTCCCCCTTGTTTTACTTGGGCACTGTCAGTGTGTCAATAGAGGGTATCAGCAAAACCCTGCTTTGGCTGTTGATTATTGTAGCGGGGTGCCGTTTACTGAAGCGCGTTTTGAGCCACTACCTGCTGGCTCGCCTTGGTATCGATCAAGGAAACCGCGAGGCCCTCTCTACGATTATCAGTTACCTGGTGGGGGCTTTAAGTGCCATTACCTTACTTCAGGCGACGGGGTTTAATCTGGCCTCTTTGGCGGTATTGGCTGGGGCTTTGGGGGTAGGGATTGGGTTTGGGTTACAGAACTTTTCTAGGGATTTTATTAGTGGTTTAACCCTGTTAATTGAACGCAGTATTAAGGTAGGGGATTTTATTGAACTGGGAACGGAGGAGAGTTATTTTGGCATTAAGGGAACCGTCAAAACGATCGCTTTACGATCGGCGAGTATTCAAACTAGGGATGGGGCGAATCTCATTGTACCGAATAATCGTTTAGTGGAAAGTCCAGTTTTAAATTGGGGGGCGGAGGGGTCTGCCTGTCGGCTGATTATTCCCATTCGGGTGGGGCGGGAAAGTAACCTCAATGCGGTGACAGAGGTATTGTTAAATGTGGCCTATTCCCAGGGACAAGTCATTTTACGATCGCCCTCTCCTAAGGTTTGTTTTATCAGTGTGGAGGAGGATTTCTTTTGTTTTGAACTCCATGTGTGGATTGAGGACATGAGGAATGAAGAGTATATTCGCAGTGATATTTATTTTACGATCGAGCAGCAGTTTAGCTACTACGATATTCACTTCCAACCCTCCTACCAGGATCTTATTATTGCCTTTGAAGATCCAGAATTTATTGATCCGGTAGCTACCCATAAGAATCGGCTACGTCGCCAACATTATCAACTGGAACATACCTTGCAAGCGGAGCGCCCCACACCGTCTTTAATTCGAGATTTATTGCATCGAATCAAATATTTTGAACACTTAAATGACTTAGAAATTCGTAAATTAATTGAAGTTGGATACCGCAAACGGTTAGCACCGGGGGAAATTCTCTTTCGGGAATCGGATCCGGGGGATGCTTTTTATATTGTGTTATCCGGTACGGTGGAGGTGAAGGTACTGAAGCTGAATGAACATTTAGCCACCCTCTCTTCCGGGGATTTTTTTGGAGAATTGTCCCTAATGTTAGGGATTCCCCGATCGGCTACGGTCATTGCAAACACGGAAACCCTGTTATTTGCCATTGATCACGAAGGCTTTCAGCGGTTACTCCGTCGCTACGGAGGCTTATATGAGTTGATTATTTCCGGTTTAGGACGCTATCAGGAAGAATTAAAACAGCGTCAGGAATTGTTACGACAAATGAATTTATTAGATAGCTCAGAAGATGATAAAAATCCCGTAGATTGGGCAAGAAAACGGCTGAAAAAATTATTTTTACCCTAAATGAGTTTCTTCCAGGTTCCTCCTAGAAAGCTAGGTAAAGTTTCTTCCATTTCCCCTCCTGGGAGGGGCTAGGGGTGGGTTGGCTGTTAATGCCTCGTTACTCCAAGTTTCTTCCGGTTCCCCTCCTGGGAGGGGCTAGGGGTGGGTTAGCTGTTAATGCCTCGTTACTCCAACGCAATTCGCTGCAATCGATCGCCCTGCACTAAGGTATGGGCTAACCATTGGTCTTGGGGTTCCGCAAAATCCAATCGATAATGTCCCCCTCGGCTTTCTTCCCGGAACAGCGCACACCGCAGAATTAAGCTGGCTATTTCCAATAGATTTCCTAACTCCAACCACGATCGTAAAATCTCTGTACTTTGCTCAAGGGAGAGGGTCGAGTTGTCTATCTGAATCCCTAGGGCGATCGTTTCTCCGGGAGTGGAATACTGGCGGATTTGTTGACTCAGACTTAGGCTTTGCCAGTCATTATTCCACTGGGTAACCTGGTGTAAGGCTTCCTCCATCACCGTGGCCGTGCGGCAAATTCCGGCACTTTTCCAGATCAGTTGGGGCAGGGTTTGGCGTAGGGTTTTCAACCAGTCTAATTCTGCGGGATCTAAGGTAAGGGTCAACTCGATCGTTTCTGGAGTAACTGGAGCTTTAGATAGATCTTCCGGTGAGACTTCCGGCCACATCTCTAGGGGAGTGCGCTCCAGATGGCCTAACCGCCGACCAAACACTAAACCCTCTAACAGGGGATGGCTGGCTA
>DALYGI010000271.1:0-6209 GCA_031971595.1 Prochlorotrichaceae cyanobacterium CTOTU29312 | reverse complement strand
TCATAATTGCCCAATTGAGTCCGAACCGTCAGATCAATTTCAATCACTAAATCTGGGGGCGGATCCACCATCAAATCAATCCGTCGCTTACCCCGAATTTCCGGTTCATGGTCAATATAAAAACACTCATCCGGCTCTACCGCCTGATCCATCCCCTGATGCTTGAACGTGGTAGAGCCCAAATTACGAAATTCCCGATCGAATTCCTCTAGGAGAATTTTGACAAAATCCCCAATAATTGCCTTGCTATCCTCATGTTCAGGGGAAGGAGTCATAATTTCACATAAACCATTGCTGTAGGAAATCCGTGCTGCCCGCTTTTCCCCTAGCTCATCTACAATTTGCTCAAATTCAGACCAGGATAGATCCCGCAGTAAAACTTGATGCCCAGGAGGGACAACCCAGTGTTTTAGTTCCAATAGCATCCTGCTTCCGGCTCCTCTCCAGGCACTCTGGTTTCAGAAGAAAAGCCCTTGAGGTCTTTCCATGTTTCGACCCCAAAGGCTTCTTCGCTCGAACTTTCACTCCTCACACCCCTTCAGTGTAGGGGGCAGAGGACAGATTCTTGGCAAGGCTGTGACACTTTCTCGAACTGGCCTAGGCTCTCATGGGCTGGCGGTGGACTGCCTACCCTGGCTAGAAGTCCCAGGGAATTAGGGTTACAAGGGTTCCTAACTCCACATTATTGGTTACTCGGATAGATATTGTTAGAAAAACGGGTGTTTCGATACCGTTTCTTGTAGTCTTGCCAGGTTAGGGCGGATTTCACATGAGTGGAAAGGGAGTCGCCACCCTCTTTGGGGTTAGACGTATCGTTATAGGCCACTGTAGACAAGGCTTGCTCGATCGCGTGGGGCAAACTGTCCCAGGTTACGGTTTCATCTTGAAGCAGGTTGCGGAGTTCCGCCAGAATTTGATCCTGTTCATTGCTTTTCAGGGGGACAAACTTGCGGAGGGGATCCTGCTGAACGGCCATGATGGCCCAGCGCACGGCCTGTACAATTTGGGGGCCTTGCTCTTGTCTGGCCCGTTTAATTTGTTGCTCGACCCCCCGCTCGCTACAGGCGTAGAGGGCTGGCAGGCGATTTAAGGCGTAGGTCACAATTTCCACGGGGCGCAAATAACTCACCATCTGGGGAGACAATTTGCTCAGTTGGCGGGAGACCTCTTGCTCCACGAGGGATTCCATTACATTGCGATATTCGTACTGAGACATAAAAGGCAATACTCATGAAGTTAGGTTAAATGGTGCTACGCATCCCCTGTGTGTTCCCCAGGAATAACCTTGCCGTTGTTCGAGAGGAATAGCCTTCTCAGTAATTCAGCGATACTGAGTATCCTAAAGTATAACTCTGATCTGAGCGTTCAGGGAGAACGTTACGGGAGGTTAAGCAGCGAGGGTATGCAGGCCGTTCAAAGTAGCAATTTAAGCAAAGTTAAAGGTTTTGGCAAGGAACCAAACATAAAATAATAAAAAAAGCCAACCTTCCCAAGGCGTTAGTTTGCGATCCTGGGTGACAAAAAACATTAAGACTGTTCCCGAAATTAAAACGGGCATCCCCCCCATCACCACCGTTTCTGGAATGTTGAGGTTTCCTAAGAGCCGGGGAATACCCATCACTATAAAGGTATTAAAAATATTTGAACCTAACACATTGCCCACGGCGATTTCTGCGTTTCCTCTCAGGGAGGCACTGACGGTTACCAATAATTCCGGTAGAGAGGTGCCCACGGCAACGGCGGTCACGGCGATGATTTCTTTGGCAATATTTAGGGTTTCTGAGAGGGAAATTAGGGAGGAAATGGTATATTTGGCACCCAGGAAAATAAAGAGGGCACTGATGACTAAAATTGAACTTTGCTTGAGTAGTTCTCTGCTGCGGCCACTGATGGGGGATTCGGTTTCGGATGGGGCAGGGGGGTGCTCTAGGTTCCTATCTTCGCCTTGATCCTGGTGTTGGCTATTGTCTAAGGTATAAAACAGGTAAATTAAATAGCCTAGGATGAAAATACCCGCCTCCACTAGGGAGAAATTCTGATCCCAAATGGCTAGACCAAAAAGAAAGGTGGATCCCACAAAAAGGGGCAAGTCCACACTCACTAAATCGTATTGAATAATCAGATCTCGGCTTTTTTGCGATCCCTCTAAGGATTTTGAATTCCACTGGGGAAGGGCAGTAATCACCCCTGCAATCCCTAAAATTAGAAGGATGTTCGCGGTATTCGATCCGACCACGTTACCCACCACCACCTCGGATACCCCTTGGTATACGGCTAGGATCGAGGATACTAATTCCGGTAAAGACGTACCCACCGCAACGATCGTAACCCCCACAATAAAAGGGCTCATCCCTAGGGCAATTCCTATTTTTTCCGCAGCGACGGTAAAGGAATCGGAGGCTTTGACGAGCACCGCTAGACTAAGACCAAAAATGAAGATCAGGAGAATTGGTGACATTACGATCGGGAGGAGAGAGAGGGGTTGTGAGGGGCCAGTTTAGATGGAAAGTAGGGGTGAAAGTTGCCCTGGAACTTACCCTAAAGATTGCCCTGAATTCTAGGAATGGTTTTGGAAATAACGCCGACTTCCCTTCGCTTCGATCGTTTCTCCGATGCGATTTAAGGCATGAATATAGGCAGCGGTTCGGGTAGAGACCTGATAGCGTTTAGCCACCCCTTCGATCGCCTGGGTTTCTTGAACCATTTTTTCCCGTAATTGTTCTTTAACGGTAGCTTCTGACCAATATAAACCACTCCGATTTTGCACCCATTCAAAATAACTCACCGTTACGCCCCCCGCATTGACCAATACATCAGGATAGACGAGAACCCCCTTGCTTTCTAAAATATCGTCTGCGGCGACGGAAATGGGGCCATTGGCCACCTCAAAAATATAGGACGATCGAATTTGATCTGCATTCTGTTCCGTAATTTGATTTTCCAGAGCAGCGGGAATTAAAATATCTACCTCCAGGTTGATCAACTCTTCATTGCTAATTAATTCGTGATCCACCAAATTACAAACGGTGTTTTGACAATAGACCGCTTGAATCTCCTTATTTTCCTGTTTGAAGCGGTACACACTGGGAATATCGAGCCCCTGTTTGGCATAAATACCGCCGTGGGAATCGCTCACCGCCACCACCCGATAGCCTGCTTCCGCTAGCAGCATGGCCACCACAGCCCCCGCATTGCCAAAGCCTTGGACTGCCACCGTGGTTTCCTGGGGCGATCGGCCTTGACTGGTCATCACCGTATCAATGACAAAAAAAGCACCCTGGCCCGTGGCCGTATCTCGGCCCTGACTGCCCCCCAGAGCCAAGGGTTTACCCGTAACTACCCCAGGGCTAAAGCGGCGACAAATGATACTGTACTGATCCATCATCCAACTCATGATGCGGGGGTTGGTATAGACATCCGGGGCGAGAATATCCACATCCGGCCCAATAAAATCAGCGATCGCATCGATGTAACCCCGGCTCAGGCGCTCTAGTTCCATGGGGGAAAGGATCTTGGGGTTGACGGTAATGCCCCCCTTGCCGCCGCCATAGGGCAAATTCAGGGCTGCACACTTAAAGGTCATCCAAAAGGCTAGGGATTGGACTTCATCCAAATTCACTTGGGGATGGAACCGCACTCCGCCTTTGGTGGGGCCACGGGTGTCATCGTAGCGAACCCGATAGCCCGCAAACACCTGCAAGGTTCCGTCATCCATGCGGACGGGAATGGACACACAGAGGCTAGCCTTGGGGGAGCGCAGGTGGAGAATGGCATCTTCGGAAAGGTCTAAATAGCGAAGGGCCCGATCGAGGCGTTGACTAGCATCGGAAAGCAGTGCAGACATGAGGGGTAATGGTGAGGAGAAAGGAAGAAGGAAAAAGTATTCAAGAATACTGTATCCAAGACTACTAGTTTAACGCGATGCACAACTATTCTGAGAGTCTTAGGAATGTGGATTTTATAATCTGGAATTTTTAACCACAAAGACACAAAGACACAAAGACACAAAGGAGCAAAGGGAGCAAAGGAACTATTCTGTTCTTCTCTGTATCTCTGTGCCTCTGTGGTTTAATCCTAAACCGGAGATCTTGGCACTACTGAATCTATGCTTCACAGCCGATCGCTTCGGAAATATGCTGAAAGCCATAGTCTTCTAGTTTATGCCCCAAGCCTTGCATGAGTGCTTTGAGCATCCACGGCCCTTCATAAATCCATCCCGTATAGACCTGAATGAGACAAGCACCCGCCGCAATTTTTTCCCAGGCATCCGCTGCGGTAAAGATTCCCCCCACCCCAATAATGGGGATCTGTCCCCGGCTCTGTTGGGCAATAAAGCGAATCACCTCCGTCGATCGTTGCCCTAGGGGGGCTCCGCTAATGCCGCCTGGCTCCTCTGCGATCGATCGGCCCGTGGCCTGAAGTACCTTTGTCTTTAGCCCTAGGCGACTCCGCTCCAGGGTTGTATTGGTCGCAATAATGCCAGCTAACCCATAGGATTGCACCAAGTCCATCACATCCTCGATCGCTGCCCAGTCTAAATCCGGGGCAATTTTGACAAATAGGGGCCGCTGGCTCTGGTTCTCTGCCTGTAGAGCGGCACACAGGGGTTCCAGTTGTTCTCGCGCCTGTAAGTCCCGCAGTCCGGGGGTATTGGGTGAAGAAACATTAATGACAAAATAATCCCCCCAAGTTTCTAGGCACTTAAAACTGTATCGATAATCCTCGATCGCTTCTTCTAAGGGGGTAATTTTTGACTTGCCGAGGTTAATGCCGAGGGGGATCCCCCAAGGGAGAGGGGAAGTAGGATGCTGAGAATGCTGAGGATGATAGAGTGCTGTCCAGTGTTGCAGCCGTTCCCGAAACACTTCGGCCCCTTTATTATTGAATCCCATGCGGTTCAGCACGGCCTCATCTGCCAAAAGGCGAAATAACCGGGGCTGAGGATTGCCCGGCTGGGCATGGGCTGTAATGGTTCCCGCTTCCACAAACCCAAACCCAAAGGCTGACCAGAGGGGAATCGCTTCTCCGTCCTTATCAAACCCTGCCGCTAAACCAACGGGATTCGGAAAGTTCAAATTCCACAGCGTTTGGCTAAAACGATCGTCCTGAGGGCAAAAATTAACCTGTAGAAACGATCGGAGGAGTTTTCCCCAGGGGCTTTGTCCGGCCTGAGCGATGGACTTTAGCTGCTCCATTACAAAATGATGGCTGGCTTCGGGATCCGCTTGGAGGACTGAAAAGAGGAGGGGGCGCAGCAGTAAATGGTAAGGACTGGTAACCACGTTAGTTGGGAGTTTAGGCGATCGTTTTGAGTTTAAAACCCGAACGGTATAGGCTTAAGTTTTGCCTTGAAGATTTTAAGATTAGAGTAGATTTACGGAGGCTGCACAGATGGCTAAAGGCGATCATCTCTATGTCGATCGCGGCTTAGGAAGTTTTACCCACCACGGTATCGATTGTGGGGATGGTACGGTCATCCACTATAAGGATGGGGACTCCATTGTACGATCGACTCAGGAATTTTTTTCCGGTGGACAACCCATCCAGGTGCGCTACTATGCCCAGTCCGATCCGCCGGATGTGGTTATCAAGCGGGCTTTCAGTCGCCTGGGAGAGCGAGACTACCATCTCATTTTTAACAATTGTGAGCATTTTGCAACCTGGTGCAAGACTGGGGCACACCAGAGCAGTCAGGTGAACCAAGCGGTGGCCGCTTCTGTCGTGGGCGGGGTTATTGGGGGGATGGCCATCAATCCCCTGCTGGCTGCTCCGGCCCTGGCTGCTGCTGGCATCTATGGCTTTAGTCAATTCCAACAGCAACTCCTCCAGGCCGAACGCACCGGGGATCCCCTCCAAGCTCAAGCCTATCTTCAACAGGCCTTTGGGGAATTAGAGCAGGTGAAACGATCGCTAGAACCCCAACTCGATCGGGTTTTGCGCGAAGCTTATAAATGGCACTGTACGGCTCAATTAGCCATTAAACGGGAACAGGAGGATTTGGCTAAAGCTGCCCTGCTGAAGAAATATCCCCTCAAACAGGAAGCGCTCAAATTACAGGCTCAACTGGATGAAATTAAGGCCCTAGAGTCTCAATTGCAACGGTTGCGGCAGCAGTTAGGAATTAAGAATTATTAATTATTAATTATTAATTATTAATGCGGACTTTATAACCTGGAATTTCACGACAAAGACACAGAAGCCTCGCAGGA